>CAXTOI010000248.1:0-5175 GCA_964245645.1 uncultured Novosphingobium sp.
CCTCAATTATCGCCGAGCAGACTGCCCAGGATGCCGCCGACCGCTGCCCCGCCGACACCCATTCCCAGCAGGCCGCCGGCGCCGCTTTCACCGCGCGACTGCGGCAGGTAACGCGCCACTTCCTCGGCCAGGTTAATGATCGGCATCGATTGCAGCCAGATCCGCCCCGGCCCGGTCAGCGTCGCCAGGAACAGCCCCTCGCCGCCGAACAGGATATTGCGAAAGCCGCGCAGCATCTGGATGTCGATGGCAATGCTGGGATCTTGCATGCCGATATGCCCGGCGTGGACCAGCAGGCGTTCGCCCGGCGCCAGGGTCTTTTCGACCACTTCTCCGCAGAGATCGAGGAACACCATGCCGGGGCCTGTCACCTTCTGCATGATAAAGCCTTCGCCGGCGAAAAACCCCGCGCCCAGCCGCTGCTGGAAGAAGATGTCGAGATGCACCGACATCTCGGCGCACAGGAAAGTTTCCTTGCGGCAGATCATCGACTGCCCCGCAGCCAGTTCGACCGGCACGATCTGCCCGGGAAAGCGCGGCGCAAAGGCGATGTGGCCGGAGCCGTCGGCGCGGAATTCGGTGATGAACAGCCCGCCGCCCGCAAACGCTCGTTTCAGCCCGGCGAACAGCCCGCCGCCGGTATGCGTGTCCATGCGAATGTTCTCGGACATCCAGGCCATCGTCGCGGTCTGGCTGTAGAGCGCCTCCCCCGGCGCAAGGTCGATCGACACGGTCTGCATGGTGGTGCCGGAAATGTCGTAACGCATGGCAAACGCTCCTGGATCGGTTCAAACCTGGCGATAGCAGGCAGGCTGGACATTGGCACCATTCCCCGACATCTTCGCGGACGCAGCATTTCGGGGAAGGACCACTCACGGCGCAGGACTGGAACAAGGCCGGAGATGCCGCAGGCGCCGTTCTGGGCTCGCCGCTGCAGGGGCTGATCCGGGCGGCAGCCTTTGTCTGCACCATCTATCTGCTCGCCGTGATCGGCTTCGTCCTGTCCGGCTGGAGCCTGGGCGACGCTGCCTATATGGTGATGCTGACGATCTTTTCGGTCGGTTTCAACGAAGTCCACCCGATCGACACGCCGTGGCTGCGGGCGCTGACGATGGCCACGATCCTGCTGGGCTGCACCGGCATGATCGTCCTGACCGGCGCGCTGGTCCAGTTTCTCGCACATTTGCAGCTTCGCAGCCTGCTGGGGATTGATCGCATGACAGCGCAGATCGACAAGCTATCGAACCATACCATCATCTGTGGCTACGGCCGGATCGGCCAGCAGCTCGCGCACGAACTGGCCCAGGCGCGCGAAGGCTTCGTCATCGTCGAGCGCGATCCGGGAAAGTTCACCCTGGCGCAAGCTTCCGGCTATGCCTGTCTGACGGCGGATGCCGCAGACGAAGCCTCGCTGATGGCCGCCGGGATTGATCGCGCGCGGGTGCTGGCGACGGTACTGCCCAGCGACGCCACCAATGTCTTTATCACCCTGTCGGCGCGCAGTCTCAATCCCGCGCTGCAGATCATCGCCCGTGGCGAGGTGCCGTCCACCGAACGCAAGCTGATCCATGCCGGCGCCGACAAGGTCGTGCTGCCGATGCATATCGGAGCGGAACGGATCGCAGAAATGATCCTCTATCCCACGACCGCGCAATTGCTCGACGAATCCGCCAGCCTGCGCGACCTGAAACGCGGGCTGCACGACGTCGGCCTGGAACTGGAATCGCTGACCGTGCCGGCCAACAGCGCGCTGGCCGGGGCGTCGGTCAGCGACATCGAGCGGCAAGGCCAGGGCGGCTTTTTCATCATTCAGGTCGAAAGACCCGGCTCGCCGATCTTTGCGCGGCCCGGCAAGCATTTCATCATCGATGCAGGAGACTCGGTGATCCTGGTGATGCGGGGCAGTAATGTGACGGCGGGGGCCATTTTCAATGCGCCCAAGCAGCCGGTGCGGATCGGGCGGGGGTTCAGCAAAGGGGTGTGATCCCGCATTGCATCGCGCGTGGCACTTGCTGGTAGGAAAGCGGCTGCGTATCAATCATGATCTCCTCGCATCAAGGTCCTGAAACAACATGTTGCACAGCTTCGGAACGATGGCACTGGCGAGCACATTGCTCGCTCTCGTTCACACCCCACCTGCGCTCGCCGCGGATGTGGCCGATGCCAAACCCGATGCGCCGGAGCGCAAGGCCGGTCCCAATCAGATTTTCCAGCCCACAGCGGCTTCGTCCTCCGGATCGGTGACCGTCGAGGGCAGGAAGCTGGGCTACGGCGCGGTGGCCGGCACGATCGTCGTCCATCCGGAAGGCTGGGACGATACCGAATGGCGCAACAAAGCCGCCACCAAAGAGGCAAAACCGGCCATTACCGAAGGGGCCAAGGAAATGCCTGAAGCCGAAGCCTCGATCTTCTATGTCGCTTACTTCAAGAAGGGTGTGCCGAGCGCGGGTCGCCCGATCACCTTCCTGTTCAATGGCGGACCCGGGTCATCGACCGTCTGGCTGCACATGGGTGCGTTCGGGCCCAGGCGGGTCGTTACCAGCGACGACAGCCATACGCCGGCCGCGCCCTACAACCTCGTCGACAACAGCTACAGCCTGCTCGACGCCAGCGACCTGGTGTTCATCGATGCTCCCGGCACCGGCTTCTCGCGCATCGCCGGCAAGGACAAGGAAAAGGCGTTTTGGGGTGTGGATGCCGATGCCAACGCCTTCGCCAGCTTCGTAAAAGGGTTCCTGACGCGGTATAGCCGCTGGAACTCGCCTAAATATCTGTTCGGCGAAAGCTATGGTACGCCGCGCGCGGCCGTGCTGGTGAACAAGCTGGAGACGGAGAACGATATCGATTTCAACGGCGTGATCATGCTGTCGCAGATCCTGAACTTCGACATCTCGATCGACGGCCCGACGCTGAACCCAGGCACGGACCAGGCCTATATCGTCGGCCTGCCGACTTATGCCGCGACCGCGTGGTATCACAACCGCCTGCCTGAACCCAAGCCGGTGGCGCTCGAGCCGTTTCTAAAGGAAGTCGAGGCGTGGGCGAATTCCGATTACGCGCTGGCGCTGCAGCAGGGCGCGTTGCTCGATCCCGCAAAGAAACAGGCGATCGCCGAGCAGATCGCAAAGTATACCGGCCTGCCCGCGGAATACGTGCTCAAATCCAACCTGCGGATCGAAGGCGGGCAATTCGAGCAGCAGCTGCAGCTGGGCAGCGAATTGACCACCGGGCGGCTGGATACGCGGTTTTCGGGGCCGGCCTTCGACATCCTGAACAAGGAAGCCGATTACGACCCGCAGTCGGCGGCGATCAGTTCAGCCTATGTATCGGCGTTCAATGGCTATGTGCGCGACGATTTGCATTACAGCGAGGTGGAAGAGTTCAAGCCCGAGATCGACGTGTCGAAGTTCTGGGTCATGGCGCACAAGACGCCGGGCCAGGAATTGCCCGTGCAACGCGCAACCAATGTCATGCCCGACCTGGCAATGGCTTTGAAATACAACCCGCAGCTCAAGGTGCTGGTGGCAGGCGGGTACTATGATCTGGCGACGCCGTTCTACGAGGGCTGGTACGAGATGCACCATCTGCCGATCCCGGACAGCCTGCAGCAGAACATCGAGTACAAATACTTTCCATCTGGACACATGGTCTACGCCCATCAGGAGTCGCTGAAGGGGCTGCATGATGCAGTGGCGGAGTTTATCGGGCGGACCGATAATTTGGAGCGTTGATGGGGCGCAGGGCATCTGAAACACTTCGCGCCGATTGTTTGCAACGGGTGGGCAATTCATGTCAGCGCTAAGCATCCTGCAAATATCTGGAGCAGTTCGAGTATCGTCACAACATGCGCCATCTTCCGCATCTTATGCTTGATTGTCTGATGGCATCGTTTGTGCGTTAATACCAGGCTTGGCCGCTTAGAGCTTGTTGAAACAAGCGTTTATATCGTTAGCTCCCATTACTTACCTTGATAAATGTCAGGAATTGGGGGCACGGCGACATAAGCGCGTTTTTGCCCATGGGGCAATTGCATCAGCAACACATTATCTAGCTTTGTTCCTGTAAAATTGGTAAGCGAGATTAAGTTAGAAATTTCAATTTCAATGAATTTGGCCCTGAATTTTGAATGTAAAATGCAAACGCATTGTTAATTCCCGGATCAATTTTTTCTAGGTGTACTCGTTTATTGACGCGCTCGTCTTTATCTCTAGCCGTTGTCGCGGCACTCATGCTTAACGTCACGTCTTGAACCGGCTCGGTAGAGTAGTTAGTCACAGTGCAAAGAAGTCCCGTTGCGGCTTCGTTTCCCGTGGGAGTCGCCCAATTTGCGGGAGAAGAGATCTTCCCCGGCCCAATACCACTCTCGTCGCCTTCAAACGGGTTGACTACGCGGAACGTACGGCCAGGCAAAGCATCGACAGGGCTAGGATGTTCACAGCGAATATCGATCATATGATCGAAGTTTGTCACAGTGTTTTTAGCTTCAAGCGACACATCTCTCGGCGTCGCACCCCCATCAGGTTTGGGTCCTTGTGACGGAGGATGTTGTTCAACAACTTTTGAACTATCATGTTGCGCAGCGTAATGCTGAACATCTGCATCTGAGTCAGCCTTGGCCAAGCTCACGGGGATCAGCGCTTTTTGCGGCGCAGCGCCATGGTCCGCGCGATAGTTCCATATTGCGCCGGCTACGAAGACCACCCCACCAACGCCCATCACAATAATCGGCCCCATTGAAAATCTCCGACCACCGTGGAAGAAAGCGGCCAACCCAACCAGGACACTAGCAAATATTAGAGGCCAGCCAACATTTGGCGAGATGTGCGGGTTCATCGCCCACACCAATCCAGGTACAACAACCGTGAAAAGGAAGCCTGCAATACGCTCGGCGACTTTATGATGCATTCACGCCCTTTCGACTCGCTCATTTTGAGCGACCATGACGGGACGCGCCTGCAAGATTTGGTCCTACATGTCCAAAGGGGATAATCCCCAACTTGTTTCAGGGTCCATCGCGTCCCACATCCTACCGCTTATCGGGTGCGCTGGCTGCTGAAACAATTTCAGCATGACAAGGGTGACGACGCGGGCTGACCCGAATATACTGGGGTGGGGGGGGGCGGGGCCCGGCGGGCCCGCTTGGGTTGGGGGGGTTTGGACGAGGGGCAAAGCCCC
>CAXTOI010000248.1:5185-5602 GCA_964245645.1 uncultured Novosphingobium sp.
GTCACGCCGCGGGCTGACCCTAATATCCGGGGGTGCCGGGGAAAGGCCCCCGCCTGAACCTTTTGCTTCCCCTGATTTACCCCTTCTGCAAATGCCGCCGTCCCAGCAGTTCTGCGATCTGTACCGCGTTCAGTGCCGCGCCCTTGCGCAGATTGTCCGCCACGCACCACAGCGCCAGCCCATTCTCCACGGTTGGGTCTTCGCGCACCCGGCTGACGAAGGTCGCATCGTCGCCGGCGCATTCGATCGGGGTCGCGTAGCCGCCGTCTTCCTGCTTGTCGATCAGCATGACGCCGGGCGATTCGCGCAGGATGTCGCGGGCTTCCTGCGCCGAAATCTCGTTCTCGAACTCGATGTTGACCGCTTCGGAATGGCCGATGAACACCGGCACGCGCACGCAGGTCGCGGTCAGCTTGA
>CAXTOI010000249.1:0-5601 GCA_964245645.1 uncultured Novosphingobium sp.
AATCAGTTCTCATCCTGATCGCCGCCAGCCTCTCACCCAGATTGTCGCGCTATAAACAACTGGTGGAAGCGCTGGCCCGACGCAATGATCGGCATGCCCACTGGCGAAGCGTCTGGTGTCTGGGCGCTGGACGTGGATAATCCCGAGTTGTTCGAGGCGAACTGCAAGATCGAACTGCCTCGCACACGTAAGGTTGAAACCGGCAAAGGCTACCACCTCTATTTTGCGCATGACCCGGCACATCCGATCAGGAACGCGCAACAGCACCCGAAAACAGGCTGGCCCTTTCCTAGCCTTCCCGGCGCCGAAACGCGGGGCGAAGGTGGCTATGTCATCCTGCCACCATCCCGCCATCCGAGCGGGCGGCATTACGCCTGGGCGGTCGAATGTGAGTCCGCGCCAGCACCAACAGAACTGTTGCGCATCGTAACCGAGAAGAGAACCCGGAAGACCGCCGCCGCACCCAGCTCAACTACTGCGCCTAATCTGTCCGCCCAAGTTTGCAACATTGGCGATGGTACTCCCTACGGCCTAGCCGCGCTGGCGGACGAATGCGCTTCGATCCGGCGTGCCGGTAACGGGGAGCAGGAACCCGCATTGAACGAAGCGGCGTTAAAGATCGGTGCGCTGGTCGCAGGACGTGAATTGCTGCATCATCCTTCTCGCTCCGCTCTCATTAGCGCCGGTTGCGCTATGCCGAGTTACAACCCGGACGATTGCTGGACCCCGGAAAAGATCATCGCGAAGGTCGATCGCGGCATGGCTGACGGGGCAGTAAATCCCCGAACGGCACCTAGAGCCAACCCGGATGTGTTCGACCCCGAGACAGGTGAACTCTGTAGCGCGTCCGCGGCTAGCGCGCGCCGTGGCGAACAGCGCAAGGTCAATGTCGACATAGGCGAGGGGTCCGACACGATCCCGACCGCGCGCGTATGCAGCCTCGACCAGATGCTCGACGATTGCGTTTTCATTCGCGACGGGTCGCAAGTTGCGCAGCTCGATCGGCCTCAAGCTGCCTTGGCATTGGCCGACTTCAAGAATGCCATGGCCGGCTCGAAGCACGCGGTCGACGGCGATGGTGGCAAGGTCAAGATGATCCCGACCGTCAAGGCCTGGCTGGAACACCGCGATCGTAAAGAGGCAGAGACTTTGACGTTCCGCGCAGGTGCGCCGGCGATGACCAGCGAACCTGAAACCGGGCGCCAAGCCCTGAACCTTTGGAAAGCCATCAATCGCCCGGCCTCGCCTAGTGACTGGCAAGATCGGGCGCGGCCATTCCTTGATCACATCAACTGGCTGTGGGGCGAGGATGCTGGCGCATTCCTCAACTGGCTGGCGCACATTGAGCAGCGCCCGGGCGAACTACCGCACTACGGTTGGGTACACATCAGCCGGGAACACGGCAAAGGGCGCAACTGGATTTCGTCGGTCCTGGTTCGCCTTTGGCGCGGGCACACGGCGGCTTCACTTGACCTATTGGCAATCCTGGATGGCGGCTTTAATGGGCGCATGAGCCGGAAGCTCCTGGCGATCGTCGACGAGATAAACGAGGGCGGAAACTCCAGTTATCGTCATGCACAGACCTTGCGCCAGATCGTCACGGCAGAGCATCGCGAGATCAACCCTAAATACGGGCGCCAGCGCGTCGAGTGGAATTCTTGCCGCTGGTTGATGTTCTCCAACCATACCGGCGCAATCCCCTTAGGTGAAGATGACCGCCGGTTCTGGATAGTATCGCACGCGGGGGAGCCAAAGAAATCGAACTATTACACCGCACTGTATCAGGCCTTGGCCGACCCCCTGTTTATCGCCTCAGTGGCTGAATTCTTACGGCAGCGCGAGTTGTCAGGCTTCAAGCCAGGCGCACGGCCGCCCATGAACGCCGCCAAGGCTGATCTGGTCGCCTTTGGCCAGACCGAGGACGAGGTGACGCTGGCCGAAATCGTGAAGAGATGGCCGGTGGATATCATCACCGCCTACGAGTTGAACGGCTTGCTTGAGGATGGCGGCCCGTCTCGCCCAGCGGTGCGGCATGCAATGGACCGTGCCGGCATACGCAAGATTGATCACCGAGTCAGGGTCGACGGTCAAGGTTCGCAACGATGCCACGCAGTGCGCAACTTCGCGAAGTGGCGAGCGGCCGAATATGACGAGCTAAAGGCTGAAATTAGCCGAGTGAAGGACCTGGACTCGAAGCGAACCGCTATTGGGCGGGGGATTGAAGCATGAACTGGAACAGCAATTTTTCCAGCCACTTCAAAGGCATAGCTAAATTCTGTTCCAGCTGTTCCGATAACCTTAAAAAGCCCAAAAACACTTTGGTTCTGTTCCTGGACTTTATGGGAATGCCGGAACAGCTGGAACACTGGAACAGCCGCCGTCCGTCATGGCAGGCTAGCCGCCGTTCGCGGTTAGCAATCAAAGTGCCGCACATGAGCCCGCTCGCAACATCCTCCCGCACCGCGATCACTCGCAACCCCGTCGCAAACATTCGGCCACCGTAACAGCCGGCCTCTCCACGATCACGCAACTGCATCAACAAAAGGAAATCAACATGTCCACGCCCTTCCAAATTTTAATCGCCAACGTCGGAAAACGGAAAACGCCCGTGGCTACCAAGCCGGCGCCGTCGTCAGTACCATCCGTCAAGCCGGCACCCGTCGCCAAGTCCACGCCTGCAGCGAAACGCGGTCGCCAGTCTGCACCAACCCCGTTCGGGCATTTGCAGCCAAAATCCGACCACTCCCGGATGGTTCCGAAGCGTGCGGCCGAACCGGAAAGCCTGCCGGATCGGATCGCGGCGGCGAAACTTAAACTCACGGCTGAGCCGGTGACCCCCGCGTCCGGATCGCTCGCCGGAAAGGTTGCCAGCGCCAAGCGCAAAGCCGGCATCGCCTGATTACCCTCCCATCGAAGGAAAAAAACATGTCGCCTATCCTATTTTTGAACTGCGATCTGCTCGATAGCGGCTACCAGATTATCACCCCCAAACCCACGAATGCCCAAATAATTGGCGGCGTCACCGGCAGCCTGAGCCTTCGCGAAGCTGCAGTTGAAGGCATCAACGAAATCTGCGCCGTTGGTGTGCAGGTGGTGATCACCAAGGCGCCAGCAACCGGAATCGATGCACGTGATTTTCTCCAGAACCGCGGGTTCCACGGGCAGTTCAGCGATGGCAGCTTCAACGTCCCGGCCCCGGCCGATCGCCAATTGCACATCGAACTGTGGCTCCAGCGTTTCGGCCGTCGCCCCTGCATTGTCCTGGACAGGGCATCGGTGAAGGTCCCGCACGCGATCAACGTGTCCGTCGCCGATGGGTTTAGCTTCACCCGCAAGGCAGCCCTTCAGGTTGTCGAGATGCTCCACGCTGCCGGGGCAAAGGCTGCCGCAGCTTAATCCATCCCGCGCCGATTGCAGCACCGTTTCGCGACGATCGGCGCGGGCCTTCTTTCCCGCAAACCATTGATAAATCATCATGACCACCGAAAACGCACATCTCGCCGGCCCCTTCTACCCGTGATGACCGGCGCCGCGCGCGATACCCTTGCGGAGGTGCTTGAGCCTTTCAACCGGCTCGCCTTCATGCGCAATGCCTGGGCTTGCGAAGTGGCAATGGCCTGTCGCAAAGGGCTTTCCCTAAACGAGGCTTGCAGGTCGCTTGCCGCTGGCGCTCTGGCGCCCTCTGGCATTTTCGTTCCTGCGAATGGATATGTGCCCAGCGAAGACACCCTGCGGCGCTATTTTCGACACTACCGATCACGCGCAATCCAAACAGGCACAACCGATCTTCGCGTGCAGATTATAGCGGCACTCGGTCTTGATCCCGCCACCATCGTCGATCCGATAACCGTGCACGATCTAATCGCGACCACGGCTCGCAACGACAATCCAAAAATATGACACCGGGGGCAACAAAGGCCATTCCTGCACTCGGTGCATTTTCAGATACATGGCATGCTCTGCGGCATGATCACGCAAAACCGTCGCGGCCGACGCACCACACAGACCGCAAACCATCCTTTTACTTTGACGCTGATGCCGCACGCTGCGTGCGCTCTGCGTCAACATTATGGGGTGAGCTCCGCACCCGGTGCCGGGCGCCGGGTGGACAGCGTCGCCCCGCCCCCGGGGGCCGGGCGCTGATCGCCCCGCCCGCTCCCCACCCCCGGCGCGCGGGGGGGGACACCAATGGGTCCCTCTGGGGCCTCTTCGATTTCGAGGGTATTGCGCACCCCGATTAAAATCTAGGTAAAAGGCTTCAAAAGTTGTCCGCATCCGCACCCCAGCACGTCAGCATTCGCGAGTTCGCGCGGCGTGAGGGCTGCAATGAAAAGTTGATCCGTGACGCGGTAAAACACGGAAAGCTAACGAAAAACAGCGACGGCCAAATCGACGCGGCAAAAGTCGGCGGCGGCTGGCGCAAACGCCAAGTGCGGACCCGGATCGCTGCGGACAAAAAGTCCAGCGTAAACTCCGCAGCAAACTCCGCACTTACTGCGGACAGTGCGGATATTTCGCTGGCGGAGGCGTACCCTGATTTCGCGCGGGTCCGCAGCAAGCTTCCGAATGGCTGCTTGGCGACTATTGAACGCGTAGCGTCCAGTCAGCCGCTTGACCATGAGGCGCTGATGGAGGAGCTGGATACGCTTGCCTGGGCGGACGCTGAGGCTGATCAACAACTGGCCGATTGGCACCGCTGGCCATCGCTGATCTGCACGGACCTTGCTGCCGAACTAGGTGTTCCTGACCTGGCTGAGCCTTTGGAAGCCGCCCTTCGCCGTCGCGTGATCGACCGCCTTGAACGCGATTTGGGTGCCGATGCCGTGATCTACCTCGCACCCCTTTTCGCCAGCAGCGACTAGCAAGGAACCGCCATGGCCGTCTGACGCCAGCCAATAGCCTAAAAATCATCCACGTACCGCGATGCCAATCGCCGTCATTCCCGAGGAAGGATACTCAGATGCCCGAATCAATCGCCAGCCTGTCGGTCGGAATCGTCGCCAACGATCAGACCGAAAAGGGTGCAAAGGCTGCTGAAAAGCGCCTCGCCAAGGTTGGCAACACTGTGGGCGCCCACAACCGGGCAATTGCCAAGGAAACCGAGCGGACCTTGGCGCAATCCAGCAAATCCATTCTCGGCATGATGAGCCGGGTTGAAAAAGGCGTCTCCGGCGCTTTGGGCAGCAAGTCTCTCACGTCCGGCTTGGCGGGGCGCATCGGTGCGTTGGGAGAAGCTGGTTCGTCTGCGGCAGGCGGTCTGGCTGAAGCGGCTGCCTCAAGCGGCGTTCTGGCAGGCGCAGCAACAGGTGCCGCAGCAGCTATCGGCGGTACGATTTCGGTTCTTGGCGCTGCCGCCTATGCCGCATTCAAATTCTCAGATAGCTGGGCCAAGGGTGCCGCGTCGCTTTCGCGCACCGCCGAAGTTATAGGCGTGTCGACTAAGGCGCTCACCGAATTCAATGCAGCGGCAGAGCGTGTCGGCGTCGATAAGGGAACTGCGACGGGTGCCATGGGTAGCCTGTCGCAAACGCTGAACGATGCCCGCTATGGACGTAATACGCAGGCTCTGGAGGTCATGCGTCGGCTTGGCGTCGGCATGAA
>CAXTOI010000250.1:0-5598 GCA_964245645.1 uncultured Novosphingobium sp.
TGGAATTACTTCAAGGATGCCGGCTATGCATCCGATTAAAAGCACGATGCTCTAAACCGCACGTTGTTTCTATTCCTGCGGCCGCCTTGTCTGGTCGCCGGCCGCTTGGTTGTTGCATCATCCGCTTTCGCGATGCCGCATCGATCGCGGAGTCAGAGCTTCGCGCCGACGCGCTCGAGGTTGGGGAGGAACAGGCACAGCAATCCAAGTACCGGCAGGAATGCGCAGACTTGATAGACGCTCTCGATGCCGGCCCGATCGGCTAGCCAGCCGAGCGCGGCTGCGCCGATCCCGCCCATGCCGAACGAGAAACCGAAGAACAGGCCCGAGATCATACCGACGTTGCCGGGCACCAGTTCCTGCGCAAATACCACGATCGCGGGGAAGGCGGAGGCGAGGATCAGCCCGATCGCGATCGTCAGCGGAGTGGTCCAGAACAGGCTGGCATGCGGCAGCAGCAGCGTAAACGGCAGGGCGCCCAGGATCGAGAACCAGATGACGTATTTACGGCCAAATCTGTCACCGAGCGGGCCGCCGGCAAGAGTGCCGACCGCAACTGCGGCGAGAAACACGAACAAGTGAAACTGCGCGTTCTGCACCGACACGCCGAAACGGTGAATGAGGTAAAAGGTGAAGTAACTCGTCAGGCTGGCAAGATAGACATACTTCGAGAAGATCATCGCCAGCAGGATAGCAATACCGCGGCGTGCCGCGCCTTTGGGGAGCGGCGCTGCAGGCGCAGCTTTCCGGCTGGCGTTCAGCCGGGCCAGCCCGTGATACTTGTACCACTGGCCGACGTTCCAGAGAATTGCACCCGACAGCAGGGCCAGAAGGGTAAAAAAGCCCAGGCTCGATTGGCCCCAGCGAACGACGACGATCGCAGCGGCGAGCGGCCCGAGCGCCTGTCCGGCATTGCCGCCAACCTGGAACAGCGACTGCGCGAGGCCATGGCGGGCGCCCCCCGCCATCCGCGCGACACGCGAAGATTCCGGGTGAAACACCGATGATCCCATGCCGAGCAGCAATGCACCGATCAGCACGATCAAATAGGCGTGCGCAATCGACAGCACGGTCAAGCCGGCGAGCGAGAAAAGGGTCCCGAACGGCAGCGCCAACGGGGTCGGCCGGCGATCGGCGTAGAGACCGATCATCGGCTGCAGGATCGAGGCTGTAACCTGATAAATCAGGGTTACCAGACCGATCTGACCGAAACTAAGCCCGAGGCTGGCTTTCAACCCAGGGTAGATCGCCGGCAGCAGCGACTGCATCATGTCGTTGATCAGGTGGCAGACGCTGATGGCGACGAGCACTGCAAATACCGTTCCGGTTTCGGTCGCGCTTTCGCTTTGCAGCTTCGTAGTCGCCATCGTTGTCTCCTTGTCGGGGCTGGCGGCTAGCAGGTATTCTCTTGTCCCGCATCGGGCTATCGGTTAATTGCCGCGTCTCGCGGCCGAGGGGCTCAACGTGACGATAAAGGGCAAGTGCCGGTGCGGCGCGTGTACCTACGACATCGCGATCGATGATCTGCCCCGGGTCTATGCGTGTCACTGCCATGTCTGTCAGCGATGGACGGGTAGCGCGTTCAGTGTGCAGGCGTTGGTGGCGGAGGACCGGCTCGCCGTGACAGGGCCGGTCGTTATCCAGGAATTCTTGACTGAGGATCGCACCTCAATTCAACGGTTCTGCGGCACCTGCCGCTCGCGCATCTACAACACGAACACCCGGCGACCGGGTGTAGCCGTAGTGCGAGCCGGCACGCTCGACAGATCAGAAGAACTCGATTGCGTCGCGCACATCTTCACTGCTTATCGCCAGCCCTGGGTCATCATCCCCGCAGACGTGCCAAGCTGGCAGGAAGCCGCGCCTCCGGCGGACTTTGTGCGGGCGCTGAGCGCCTGATATCATCGGCCCTGGTCTTCGACCGGTGCCAAACGGGTGACGCGCGGGCGCCTCGCGGGCTTACCAATGGCTCAAGAGCCAAAGGTTCGGGCCATTGGATGACTCCTCAGGAAGACGGTGCGCCAAGACCGCCCTGTGGAGACGCCATATACGCTCGCCATCCGCCCAACTCGGTTATATCCTTGGCGTCGATCAGCGCGCGTGGCTCGGCGACGAAGCCCTTGACCAGCGATCCATCGGCCAGCGTGACGGTGCCGATCGCCAGCGGAGCCGGGACATCGACGACAAAGCTGCCGAAGCCGGCCATGTCGAGTTCATAGACCTCAACCGCGATCTCCTGGCCGTCATCGGCAAAGATCAGCGCCGGTTTGGGCGGCACACTATTGGCCATGGCGTAGAGGCGGTAGCTGGCGGCGGTGTGCGTTGCCGCTACGAAGCGGGCGTTTCGCGAAGTCAATTGCCAATGCAGGGGCATCCCCTCGAGATGCGCACCCACAACCGCAAGTTTAACCGTTTCCACATGGTCCTCCAGATCGAGCAGGGGCGGCGGCGGCAGTTCGGCCGCCTCCAGATAAGCGGTGCCGGCCTCGAGCAGCGCCCGATCGCTCCAGGCAGGACCGATCAGGGTAATGCCGAAGCCGGTGCGGTTTTCGCGAAAGCCCGCCGGCACAGCGAGCGCGGCCATATCGAGCAGGTTCACGAAATTGGTATAGATGCCCAGGTTGCTGTTCAGCACGATCGGCGCGGCGCGCATCTCGGCGATGCGATAGGCAGTCGGTGCAGTGGGCAGGGCGAGCATGTCGATCCGGCGCCACATTCGCTCTGCTTCGCGCTGCAGTTCGGCCAGGCGGTATATGCCGCTGAACACCTCGACCCCGCTGACGTATTGCCCGGCGGCGAGGATCGAGCGTACCGTCGGGTCCATCGCATCGGCATGGTCGCGCAGAAAAGCGCCCGCCGCCGCAGTGCGTTCGGCGACCCATGGCCCCTCGTAAAGCAGCTGAGCCGCCTCGCGCAGCGGCGCCATGTCAATCTCCACCAGCGTGCAGCCCAGCGCCTCGAGCCGCGCCAGGGCCTGGTCATACAGCCGCTGCGAAGCGGCATCGCCGCACCAGATCCGCTGGTCGGGGCGCGGCACGCCGATGTGCCGGCTCGAACGGGGATGATCTGCAAGCGGGCGCGACCAAGGGTCGGCGGCATCGAAGCCGGCAACCGCCGCATCCACCAGCCCGGCATCGCCGATGCTGCGCGTCAGGACGGTGATGCAGTCGAGCGAGCGGCAAGCGGGAACCAGGCCGGTGGTGCTCCAGCGGCCCTTGGTCGGTTTCAGCCCGATCAGCCCGTTGATCGCGGCGGGAACCCTGCCCGACCCTGCCGTATCGGTGCCCAAGGCAAACGACACCAGCCCCGCCGCGACCGCAACCGCCGAACCGGAACTCGACCCACCGCTGATGAAGCTGCGGTTGAAGACGCAAGCCGGCGCGCCATGGGGGCTGCGGGTGCCGTTAAGGCCGGTGGCGAACTGGTCGAGATTGGTCTTGCCCATCGGGATGGCGCCGGCCGCCACCAGGCGATCGACAACGGTGGCGGAGGCAACGGGAACATAGGCGAAATCGGGACAAGCGGCGGTGGTGGCGATGCCTGCCAGATCGATGTTGTCCTTGATCGCGAACGGCACCCCGGCCAGCGGCAGCACGTCGCCCGCGGCGAGCCGCGCGTCGACCCGGGCGGCAGCGGCCAGCACCTCGTCATCGGGGCAGCGGGTGATCCAGACCGGCGGCTGGACCAGGTCGTAAGCGGAAACGCGCGACAGCGCCGCCTTGGCCACCGCAACGGCGCTGGTCATGCCATCGGCCAGTGCGGCGGCGATCGCTTCGGCGTCGAGGAGATCGCCCATCATGCCGGCTCGATCGCCAGCATCGCCGCGCCGGGGCTGATCGGCTGCCGCTCGGTGACATAGACGTGCCGGATGATGCCGGCGATCGGGCTGGTGACTTGGCATTCCATCTTCATGGCCTCGATAATGGCGATGACCTCGCCGACTTCGACGCGGGCGCCGGCGGCGGCCGACAGGGTCCAGATGTTGCCGCCGAATGGGGCCTCGACCAGTTCGCAACCGCCGGGCGCTTCGATCGTTGCGCCTGCATCATCGCCGGTAGCGTTTTCGCTCAGGGCAGCGACACGGTCGAATTCGCCGTTTCGCTCCCATTCGGCGCGTTCGACATTGAAGGCGGCGTTTCGGCTTTCTTCGAATGCGGCGATGCTTTGTGCATTCCGGGCGATGAATGCGCGATATTCCGACAAGCGGAAGGTTTGTTCCTCGATGGCAATCCATCGGCGGCCCAGCGGGAAATCGCGGCGCCATTCGACCAGTTCGTCATGGCTGACCGGGAAAAAGCGAATGCGGTCGAAGAAGCGCAGCAGCCAGGGCTTGCCTTGGGCAAAGGCATCGGTCTGCTTCCAGGTGTTCCATACCTGGATGGTGCGACCGAACAATTGATATCCGCCCGGCCCTTCCATGCCATAGATGCACATGTAGGCGCCACCAATGCCGACCACATTGGGCGGGGTCCAGGTGCGGGCGGGATTGTATTTGGTGGTGACCAGACGATGGCGGGGATCGACCGGGGTCGCTACCGGGGCGCCGAGATAGACATCGCCCAGCCCCATCACCAGATATTCGGCATCGAACACGATGCGCTGCACATCCTCGACGCTGTCCAGGCCGTTCACCCGGCGGATGAACTCGATATTGTCGGGGCACCATGGCGCATCGTCGCGGACCGAAGCCATGTACTTGTCGATGGTCCGGTAGATCGCCGGGTCCTGCCACGAGAGCGGCAGATGGACCACGCGGCTGGCGATCTCGAAATCGTCGAGCACGCCCAGACGATCCTCGACGGCAAGCAAGGCCGCGATCAGCGCCGATTGCGCCAGCAGCCGCGCGTCGTAGTGGATCTGCAGCGAGCGGATGCCGGGGGTGATGTCGATCACGCCGGGCAGCGCCAGCCGCTGCACCTCCAGCATCAGCGCATGGATGCGCAGGCGCAGCTCCAGGTCGAGCACGATCGGGCCGTATTCGACGAGCAGATGGCGGTCGCCTTGGCGCCGGTACGTCACCGCCGGCCGAGCGCAGCTGGCCGGGATGGCGTGGAGGATGGGCGAGGCCATGGCGCCTGCGTTGTCGCGAGTGATCGTGCGCGCGCGGCGCAGGGTGCGCACCCAATCGTCCTGGTCGCGTTCGGCTGCCATGGCTTGCGCGTCGGTGACCGCGCAGAAGCTGACGGTATCGTCGGGGGCAAGCTGGCCGACTTTCCACAGATCGGCCTGGATGACGACGAAGGGGCACACGAACCCGCCCAGCGATGGGCCGTCGGGGCCCAGGATGATCGGCATGTCACCGGTGAAATCGACCGCGCCGATGGCGTAGGCATTGTCGTGGATGTTGGACGGATGCAGCCCCGCCTCGCCCCCGTCCTGGCGCGCCCATTGCGGTTTCGGCCCGATCAGGCGCACGCCGGTGCGGTTCGAGTTGTAATGGACCTTCCACGATGTGTTCTGCAGCATGGCGATGTCGGCGGGCGTAAAAAAGTCGGGGGCGCCGTGGGGGCCGTAAAGTACGCGGATCGACCAGTTGCGGGTAATCTGGGGCTGGCTGGCTGGTTCTAAATCCTCCCCCGCTGGGGGAGGATTTAGAAC
>CAXTOI010000251.1:0-5591 GCA_964245645.1 uncultured Novosphingobium sp.
CAACAACATCGCCCCGCCCCACCCGACCAGCTGCAATCGCCAGAACGCCTTGTTCTTGTTCGCGAAAAACGGCGTCGGGCGGAAGGGTAGCACGGCCATTAGGCGGGTTTAGCCGATAACGGGGTTCATCGCGAAGGATTTAAGAAAGATCCCGCCGTCGTTCCATCCTTGCGCGAACCAGGCGGCGAACCCGCCCCGAACCCCGAGTGATTGGGCCGGCTCATGTCTCTCCAAACCCCTTTATACGGTCAGGTGGAGCAACTGACCGGGAACAGGCGCCCCACTATATGCGCGATGAACGTTCGATCCCTTGTTACCCGCGACCTGATCGACCGCCTGTTGGACTGCGGCTGAGTCGATCGACGCTGACTTGTGCGTCTTCGAAGCCGATCCACTCTTGGGCGCGTTCATGCCGAACGGTCCGGCCGATGGATTGGCCGGGTCGATGTTCCTCTTGGCCTGATCGACTTCGCTGCAGTTCCTGCAGGAAAAGCCATTGAGCATGACGGGCGTGGAATAGTTGGTGCTGATGCTCATGGCGAGTGTGATGCCTCTGACGGCCAGCCTAGCGCCGAAGTCTGAATAAATGGTGATGCACCTGGCCGCGCCTTATGTCGCCTGCAGCAATCCCTCGCGCGCAATCTTCTCCTTCCACACCAACGGCGCCAGCTGGTGCACATTGCGCCCCTCGGCATCCACCGCCACCGTCACCGCATATCCTGCACGGTGAATTCATAAATCGCCTCCATGCCCAAATCCGCGAACCCAACCACCCGCGCTGCCTTGATCGCCCGCGCCACCAGATAGGCCGCCCCGCCCACTGCCATCAGATAGGCCGATCTATGCGCCGCAATCGACGCGGTCGCGGCCGGCCCCCGCTCTGACTTGCCCACGCTGGCGAGCAGGCCCAGATCGAGCATCATATCCGAAAAGCTGTCCATTCGGGTCGCCGTCGTCGGCCCGGCGGGGCCGACCACCTCGTCGCGCACCGGATCGACGGGGCCGACATAATAAATCACCCTTCCCCTGAAATCCACCGGCAACGGCTCGCCCTTGGCCAGCATGTCCTTGATCCGCTTATGCGCCGCATCCCGCCCGGTCAGCATCTTGCCCGATAGCAGCAGCCGGTCGCCCTGCTGCCACCCCTGCACCTCGGCTGCGGTCAGCGTGTCGAGATTGACCCTCTTGGCCGCCGCATCGGGCGCCCAATGCACCTGCGGCCAGTCATCGAGCTTCGGCGTTTCCAGATAGGCCGGCCCCGATCCATCCAGCGTAAAATGCGCATGCCGGGTAGCGTCGCAATTGGGGAGCATCGCCACCGGCTTGTTGGCGGCATGGCAGGGGTAATCGAGGATCTTCACATCCAGAATGGTCGACAGCCCGCCCAGCCCCTGCGCGCCGATGCCCAGCGCATTGACCTTGTCGAAGATCTCGATGCGCAGCGCCTCGATATCGTTCTGGGGCCCGCGCGCCTTCAACTGACCCATGTCGATCGGCGCCATCAGGCTTTCCTTGGCCAACAGCATGCAATGCTCCGCGGTGCCGCCGATACCGATGCCGAGCATGCCCGGCGGACACCAGCCCGCACCCATTTGCGGCAGCATCTCCAGCACCCAGTCGACGATCGAGTCGCTGGGGTTCATCATCTTGAACTTGGATTTGGCCTCGCTGCCGCCGCCCTTGGCCGCGACATCGACCGACAGCCTGTTGCCCGGCACCATCGTCACATGCAGGATCGACGGTGTGTTGTCGCGGGTATTGCGGCGGGTAAAGGCGGGATCGGCGAGCACGCTGGCGCGCAGCTTGTTCTCGGCATTGCCATAGGCCTTGCGCACCCCGTCATCGACCACCTCCTGCAACGAGCGTGCCGATTCCAGCCGGCATTCCTGGCCCCATTCGATGAACACATTGACGATGCCGGTATCCTGGCAGATCGGGCGATGGCCCTCGGCGCACATCCGGCTGTTGGTCAGGATCTGCGCGATCGCGTCTTTGGCCGCCGAGCCTTGCTCCGCCGCATAGGCCTCGCCCAGTGCGCGAATGTAATCCATCGGATGGTAATAGCTGATGAATTGCAGCGCATCGGCCACACTGTCGATCAGGTCTTCCTCGCGGATCGTCACCATTTCGGCCATCTGGCGCTCCTTTGCTGCGGGTCTGCACATGGCCCATAAGCGCACCGCCGATTTCCGTAAAGCTTTGGCCCCGTAATGCACCCCTTGGAGATGGGCCGTCAAAGCGCTTGGCGGGCCATATTCCTTCGCCTAAAAGGCTGTTCCGATTGCGCCGCTGGATGGGCAATGCCATGGGCGAGATCTGCCGCCGCCGGCTGAGGGGTTTATTGCATGACGACGACAGTTGCGCAGGCCAGTTCTGACCTTCCGGCTGCGCGCCGCGCCATGATCGACAGCCAGCTGCGCACCAGCGGCGTAAACGAGCCGTGGGTGCTGGCGGCGATGGCCGCGCTGCCGCGCGAAAGTTTCGTGCCCGAAAAACTGCGTGGCGCAGCCTATATCGATCGTGCGATCCCGCTGGGTGAAGGGCGCTGGCTCGCCGCGCCCCTGGTGCACGCCCGCTTCCTGGCCGAGACCGTCCCGACCCGCGCCGACCGGGCGCTGCTGGTGAGCCAGCCCGACGGCTATCTCGCCGCGCTGCTGCGGCCATTGGTCGCATCGCTCGACATGCTGGACCCGGCGCAACTGACATCGACCCCAAGCGGACCGTTCACGCTGATCGTGATCGATGGCGCCATCGAGCAATTGCCCGACGCCTTGGCTGCCGCGCTGGGCGAAGGTGGCCGGCTGGTCACCGGCACCGTGACGAGCGGCGTGACCCGGCTCGCGGTCGGGCGCAAGGCGGCGGGCAAAGTGGCAATGCTGCCATTGGCCGAACTGGGCATGCCGGTGCTGCCCGAATTTGCCGCGCCGAAACGCTGGAGCTTCTAAAGCATGCGGCTGGCGGAGGGACTGCGGTTCCCGGAAGGCGATCAGGCGGTTTGTCAACCTCGCGCTATGTGATGGACGGATCGCAACGAACATCCCGCCGGGCCAAATCCGGTTTGCAAGCATGCGTCGTACATTGCATGGGTGCGGCGCTCCTCGCTGCCTGGAGCCCGGCTCCGGCGCAGGCCGACGATCTGCGCAGCGCTCTGGTCGCCGCCTACAACACCAATCCCACCCTGCAATCCGCACGCGAGACCCAGCGCGCCACCGATGAGAATGTGCCGATCGCGCGTGCCGACGGCTTGCCGTCGGCCAATGTCACCGCGCAGGAAACCGAATACGTCAAGCAGAGTGAAATTCTGAGCCAGAGCGGCGCGCAACGCATGGTCGCGGTCAGCGGTACGCTAAACGTTCCGCTCTATTCCGGCGGCGCCGTGCGCAATGCGGTCAAGGCGGCGGAGACCAGGGTGGCGGCAGGCCGGGCCGATCTGCGCGGGGCCGAGAGCAGCCTGTTCAGCTCAGTGGTCGCCGCTTACATGGATGTCATCCTCGATGGGGCAGTGGTGCGGCTGAACCAGACCCAGGTGCAGACGCTGAAAGTCAATCTGCAAGCCACCAGCGATCGGTTCCAGATCGGCGATCTGACCCGCACCGATGTCGCCCAGTCGCAATCACGGCTGGCGCTGGCGCAAGGCGATCTGCGCACCGCGCAAGCCAATCTCGAAGCCGCGCGCGAGCGTTACATCCAGGTGGTGGGACGCGCGCCGGTCGGTCTGGAACCGCCACCGCCGCTGCCCGGCCTGCCCGCGGATGCCGACGAGGCCGTGGCGGTGGCGCTCAAATACAACCCCGACCTGATCGGCGCGCGCGAACGCAGCCTGGCCGCCAGGAGCGACACCAAGGCCGCCGGCGCGGCGCGGCTGCCCAGGCTGAGCCTGTTCGCCGACAGCCTCTACGGCAATTACCTCGGCACTTTGTCTTTCGGCGACACCGTCGGAAGTTCGGTGCCATCGGGGATTTCGATACCCCAATCGGGCTCGACCGCCGATGTCGGCGTGCGCGCGACGATCCCGCTGTACCAGGGCGGGAGGCCCACCGCGCAGGTCCGGCAGGCACAGGCGCGCGAGGGCGCCGCGCTGGAAGACGAGATCGGCTCCGAGCGTTCGGTGATCGAGCAGGTCCGTGCGGCCTTCACTGCTTTTCAGGCGGCCAATTCGATTATCGAATCTACCCAGACGGCGGTGGACGCGGCCCAGCTCAGCCTGGAGGGCGTCCGCGCCGAGAATAGCGTCGGCCGGCGCACGATCCTGGACATCCTCAATGCCGAAGGAGAACTGGTCAGCGCGCAGGAGCAATTGGCGACCGCACGGCGCAACGCCTATGTCGCCGGTTTTTCGCTGCTCGCGGCGATGGGCCGGGCCGAGGCGCGCGATCTGGGGCTGGATGGCGGCGCGCTGTACGATCCCGATCTGCACTACCGCGCCGCAAAAGCGACATTCTGGGACTGGGGCTCCGACCCGGCGCCGGTGGCCCATGCCACGCGAACCGTTGACACACCGGCGCAGGATGGTGCTATCCCAAGCGATGAGCAGCCGACGCAGACACTCAAAAACACACCCAAGCCCTAGCTCGGGCAACGATTCAGGATTACGCAATGCGCCTCGCCGGTGAACCCTCGGTTGATGAAATTCTGGATTCGATCAAGAAGGTCATTGCGCGCGATGACCGCGCAGGCCTCGCGGCGCGGCAAAGGATCAGCGGTGATAGTGCCGCGATCGAGCCGGAACTCGACGATGATGATGTGCTGGATCTGGCGGTTTCGGGCAGCTTTCTGGCCTCGAGCGACGGCGCGAAGTCGTTCAAGACCATGCCGGATCATGCCGATGCCGCGCCGCTGGTAACGCCGGGGTCGCGCGCCGCGATGCGCGAATCGCTGGCCGCGCTGGCGATGATGGCCGAACCCCCGGCCAGCCCGCAAATCGTGCGTTCGGGCGAAACCTCGCTGGAGGCGCTGACGCGCGAATTGCTGCGGCCGGCGCTGGCCGAATGGCTGGATCAGCATTTGCCCGCGATGGTCGAGAAGCTGGTGGCGAAGGAAATTGCCCGGATCGTCGGCAAGAAATCCTGAAGTTCCAAGTTTCGAACAGACCGCCATGGCCAAGCCAGACCCTGCCCTGCTCGATCCGGCGCGCTATCCTTTCGTTTGCGAGATCGCGACCCGCTTCGGCGATCTCGACATCAACCGGCATCTCAACAATGTCGCGCTGGTGGCCATTATCGAAGATGGGCGGGTGCGCTTGAACCACGTGTCCGGCTTTCACGGTGGCACGGCCGGCGTGTCGACGATGGTCGCCAGCTTTGCGATCGAGTACCTGGGCCAGGCGTGGTACCCGAAGCCGCTGGCGGTGCATGCCGCCGTAACGCATGTCGGGCGAACCAGCTTCGTGGTGCAACAGTTGGTCAGGCAGGAGGATCGCATCATCGGCTTTGCCCGATCCACCATCGTCTTCGTGGCCAACAACCGGCCCACCGCAATCCCTCCCGCCCGCCTTGCGGGCTTTGCCGACTGGATGCTGCGTCCATGACTACCAATTCCAAGGAAATCACGCGCGCCGGCGATGCGCTGGCCAAGATCGGCGGCGATAACAT
>CAXTOI010000252.1:0-5525 GCA_964245645.1 uncultured Novosphingobium sp.
GTCCCAAAGCCCCCGGCCCTCGACCAGCCCCATCAGGTAAAACGGTGTACCGATCACCGACGTATCCTCGCACAAGGCGATCGCGCGGGGCACGGGAAACCCCGTCGGATGGAGCGCGGCGATCAGGCGGTATTCGCGCTCGATGGCATGCGCGGATGGCAGCAGCTTGCCGAACGGCTTGCGGCGCAGCACCAGCGATTGCCGGCCGAGCGTCACCTTGTAGGTCGGGTTGGACTGACCGCCGGCAAATTTCTCGACCGACAGATCGCCGCCGCTGTCCGGCAGCGCCATGGCCAGCCAGCCGGCCAGGTTCGCCTCGTCGAGATCGCTCACCGCGCGTTGCGCCCGGCGCGCGCGAACTCGCTGCGCGCGATGGCGCGCTCATGCACTTCATCCGGGCCGTCGGCGAGGCGCAGCGTGCGGATTGCGGCCCATGCCGAGGCCAGCTCGAAATCGCCCGAGACGCCCGCACCGCCATGCGCCTGCACTGCGTCGTCGATGATCCGCAGCGCCATGCGCGGCGCCTGCACCTTGATCATCGCGATTTCGTCGCGTGCCGCCTTGTTGCCGGCACGGTCCATCATGTCGGCGGCCTTGAGGCAGAGCAGGCGGGTCATCTCGATGTCGATGCGCGCCTGCGCAACCCGCGTTTCCCAGACCGACTGGTCGGAAAGGCGCTTGCCGAAGGCCACGCGCGAGACCAGCCGCTTGGTCATCGCTTCCAGGGCCTCTTCCGCCGCGCCGATCGCGCGCATGCAATGATGGATGCGCCCGGGCCCCAGCCTGCCTTGTGCGATTTCAAAGCCCCGGCCTTCGCCGAGCAGGAGATTGCCGGCCGGCACCCGCACGTCGACGAGGCTGACCTCGGCATGGCCGTGCGGGGCGTGATCGTAGCCGTAAACGGTCAGCGTGCGCTCGATCGTGACGCCGGGCGCTGCGAGATCGAGCAGGATCATCGCCTGCTGGCGGTGCGTTTCGGCCTGTGGGTCGGTCTTGCCCATCACGATCGCCACTTTGCAGCGCGGATCGCCGGCGCCCGACGACCACCATTTGCGGCCGTTGATCACATAGTCGCCGCCGTCGCGGACGATCGCAGTGCGGATGTTGGTAGCGTCTGACGAAGCGACCTCGGGCTCGGTCATCAGGAAGGTGGAGCGGATTTCCCCTGCCATCAGCGGGCGCAGCCATTGCTCCTTCTGCGCAAGCGTGGCGTAGCGGTGGAGCACCTCCATATTGCCGGTGTCGGGCGCCGAACAATTGAACACTTCCGGCGCCCAGCCGATGCGGCCCATCTCCTCGGCGCATAATGCATATTCGAGGTTGGTCAGTCGCTCGCCCGAAAAGACGAAACTATCGTCGACATGCGGGTGCATGCCGGCGGGCGGCATGAACAGGTTCCACAGCCCTGCAGCCCTGGCCTCGATCTTCAGCTCTTCGATCGTCTCGTGCGGTTGCCAGCGGTCGCCGGTTTCCAGCTCGCGCGCGATGTCGCCGATGCGCGGCCTGATCCGCTCCTCAAGGAACGTCCGGACCCGATCGCGCCAGCCCCGTTCGCGTTCCGTCAGCGTGAAATCCACCATTCTCTCCTATCGCTGTCCACTTCGCCGGACGGGTGCATCAGAAAGCCGCAATCCCGGTAATCGCGCGCCCGAGGATCAAGGCATGCACGTCGTGAGCGCCTTCGTAAGTGTTGACCGTCTCCAGGTTCATCAGGTGGCGCATCACGTGATATTCGCCCGAAATACCGTTGCCGCCGTGCATGTCGCGCGCGGTGCGCGCAATCTCCAGCGCCTTGCCAACATTGTTGCGCTTGACGATCGAGACCATCTCGGGCGCAAACCGCCCCTCGTCCATCAGCCGGCCGACGCGCAAGCTGGCCTGGAGCCCGAGCGCGATGTCCGACATCATGTCGGCAAGCTTCTTCTGGTAAAGCTGCGTCGCGGCCAGCGGACGCCCGAACTGGTGCCGGTCGAGACCGTATTGGCGCGCGGCGTGAAAGCAGAACTCGGCCGCGCCCATCGACCCCCAGCCGATCCCGTAGCGCGCGCGGTTGAGGCAGCCGAACGGCCCCTTGAGTCCCTCGACATGGGGCAGCAGCGCATCCTCGCCGACCTCGACCTCATCCATCACGATCATGCCGGTGATCGAGGCGCGCAACGAGAGCTTGCCCTCGATCTTCGGCGAACTCAGCCCGGTCATGCCCTTTTCGAGCACGAAGCCGCGGATCCTGCCGCCATGCGCATCCGATTTCGCCCAGACCACGAAGACATCCGCGATCGGTGCGTTGGAAATCCACGTCTTGGTGCCCGATAGCCGATAGCCGGTCGCGGTCTTGACCGCGCGCGTCGTCATGCCGTCCGGATCGGACCCGGCATCGGGCTCGGTCAGCCCGAAACAGCCGATTGCCTCGCCGCTCGCCAGACGGGGCAGCAGGCGGCGCTTCTGCTCCTCCGAGCCATAAGCATGGATCGGGTACATCACCAGGCTCGATTGCACGCTCATCATCGAGCGATAGCCCGAGTCGATCCGTTCGACCTCGCGCGCGACCAGGCCGTAGGCGACATAGCTCGCACCGCCGCCGCCATATTCCTCCGGCACGGTCGGCCCGAGCAGGCCGAGCGCCCCCATTTCCCGGAAGATCGCCGGATCAGTGTGCTCCTGCGCAAAGGCATCGACGATGCGGGGGGCGAGCTTGTCCTGCGCATAGGCCTGCGCCGTGTCGCGGATCATCCGCTCGTCGTCGGCGAGCTGGTCGTCGAGGAGGAAGGGATCGGCCCAGCCGAACGAGGTCATCGCATTGTCACTCTGTTGAAATCCCGTCGCACGATGCGGATCGTCATGCCGCGCTGGGTTGCATGTCCGCCGCGAACTGCGCACGCATCAGCTTTTTGTCGATCTTGCCGACACTGGTGCGGGGCAGTGCGGCGACGAGTTCGAAGCGGTCCAGACGGGCGAAACGGGTCAGCCGGCCGTCGGCGATTGCCGGCGACAGCGCCGCGTTGAGCGTCGCCAGCGAGATCGCCGCGCCGCCGCGGGCAACGATCAGCGCGAGCGGTCGCTCGCCCCAGTGCTGATCGGGCACCGCGATCACCGCCACTTCGGCAACGCCCTCGGCGCGCGCCAGCAGTTCCTCGACCGCAAGCGAGTCGATCCATTCCCCGCCGGTTTTGATGACGTCCTTCAATCGGTCGCGGACGCGAATATAGCCGTCGGGCTCGATCGTCGCGAGATCCTGCGTATGCATCCAGCCGCCACGCCAGAGCGCTTCGGACGCTGCCGCATCGCCGGTGTAGCAAGGCGTCAGCCAAGGCGCGCGCAGCACCAGCTCGCCGCGGGAGATGCCGTCATGCGCCACATCGTCCATGTCCTCGTCGACGATCCGCGCCGAGACCAGCGGCGTGGTGATCGTCGCGGTCAATGCCTCGACCTCGCGCGCGTCGTCGCCTTCCGTCCCCAGGCGCGTCCGCGCGACCGAGATCATCGGCGCGGTTTCGGACATGCCGTAGCCGGCATAGATCGTCATGCCGCGCCGCCGCCCTTCCTCGCACAAGCTGCGCGTAAGCGCCGCGCCGCCGATGGTCATCGTCCAGCCGCTGAGGTCGGCCCCCGTCGCGTCGGCGGCCTGGAGCACCATCTGGAAAATGGTCGGCACGCAATGCGAATAGCTGACCTTGTGCTCCGTGCGCAGCCGGCACAGCAGCTCGGGCTCGTAGCGGCCGGGATAGACCTGCTTGAGCCCGAGCATGGTCGCGACATAGGGCACGCCCCAGGCATGGACGTGGAACATGGGGGTCATCGGCATATAGACGTCGCGATAGCCGAAGCCAGAACCTTGCGCGGTGCCGAACGGTGCGTTGCAGGCAAGCGTGTGAAGCACAAGCTGCCGGTGGCTGAAGCACACCCCCTTGGGATTGCCGGTCGTGCCGGTGGTGTAGAAAGTGGTGGCGATCGCATTCTCGTCGAAATCGCGGAACGGGTAGTCCGGCGAGGCGGCGGCGTTCAGCGCCTCGTACTCGCCCACCGCCCAGGCGGGAAGTTCGCCCGCTTTGCCGTCATCGATCGCAATGACCGCCTTGACGCCGGGGAGCGACGGCAGGATCGTATCGACGATCGCGAAGAAGTCGCGATGGACAAGCAGGATTTCGGCCTCGGCATGCGCCAGAGTATAAGCGATTTGCGGCGCCGGCAGGCGAATGTTCACCATCATCAGGACAGCACCCATCATCGGCACGGCGAAATAGGCTTCGAGATAGCGATGGCTGTCCCAGTCCATGACCGCAATGGTCGTCCCCTCCTCGGCGCCGGCGCTGGCGAGCAGCGAAGCGAGCTGGCCGATCCGACCGAAGAACGTGCGGTACGTCATGCAAAAGCGGTCGCGATACACGATTTCCTGCTCGGCAGCGCGATCGAGCACACCATCGAGCAGATGACGAATGGTGAGCGGAAAGCCATAGGCTTGGGCAGCCGGCTCGGCAAAACGCAATGGCATTGGTTACTTTCCTCCCACGCGGGTTGCGTCTGCCGGGGGTCTTTCCGACTGACGTCGAGTCGGTGCCGGCCCGCTGGCACCGTCTTACACGCAAACTCTCTAGCATATCGACGGATGCTTGATCAGCCGCTTGCAAGGACCATCTCGACGAGCTTTTCGGCCTTTGCATAAGGCGCGTAGAAGGCATCGATCAGATCGCCGCTGCCCCGCACGACGACGCCGCGCTGGTTGGAGAATTCGCGGAAGCCTTCGATGCCGTGGTGGCGGCCCATGCCGCTGGTGCCGCTGCCGCCGAAGCCCAGCGAAGGCAAGGCGCCCTGCAAGGCACAGGCATTGACCACGGCGCCCCCGGATGTTGTCCCCGCCAGCACCTGCTCGATCGTCGTTGCGTCGTCGCCGAACACGTAGAGGCCAAGCGGGCGGTCGCCGGCGTTGACCGCAGCGATGGCCTCGGCGACATCGTCGTAAGGGAGCACCGGCAGGATCGGCCCGAAAATCTCTTCTTTCATCAGCGATAGATCCGCGGCGGGGTCGATCACCAGCGATATCGGCATGCGACGCGTCTCGCGATCGACGACGGCGTTGTCCTCCAACGGCACGATACGCGTCTGACGCTCTCGCGCCTCGTCCAGCATGCGCTGGAGCCGGTCAAGATGGCGCAGCGAAATGATCCCGGTGCAGTCCGGGCTGCGCGGATAATCGGGCGCAACCGCTGCCAAATGTTTCCGCGCGAGCTCTACGAACGTCTCCACTTCGGCGCGCGGGACCAGGCAATAATCGACCGAAACGCACATCTGACCATTCTTGATCGTCTTAGTGCCAATAATCGACTCAACCGAGCTCGCCGTCACCGAGCCGGGGGTCAGGATTGCGGGACATTTGCCGCCGAGTTCGAGAGTCACCGGGGTCAGGTTGGCCGCTGCCGCAGTCATCACTTCACGGCCGACATTGGGGCTCCCGGTATACAGCATATGATCCCACCGCAGCGCCGCGAAGGCTCGCGCCAGACCGACGCCACCGACGGCGACATGGACCA
>CAXTOI010000253.1:0-764 GCA_964245645.1 uncultured Novosphingobium sp.
GCATCCGGCCAGCAGCGCTACCGCCGGAACCTACACCACACGCCGGGACACGATCGCTCCCAAGGGCTTCAAACTGTTGCCACGCCGCTGGGTCGTCGAGCGAACCATCGCTTGGCTGAACAGAAACCGCCGGCTCGCCAAAGACTTTGAACGAACCATCGAAAGCGCCACCACATGGATCTTCATCGCGTCCGTCAACCAAATCATTCGCAGAATCGCAAGCCGCTGTAATCATACCATATCATTTTGAGTCAGCCTCTAAAGCGGGTCACTTTCATCTAACCCGACGACAACTCTCTACAGTCATGGCCCGCTTTGAAGCAGCAGGTGCGGTCGCGACCTATGAAATTGCATTGTGTTCGCTACCGGCGGGGCAGTGATCTGAGCATAACCAAGTTTAATGGACATAAGCGGCCTGATCGGAGACGGCTCGAACGCCGATGATAGTCTCGACAGTCTTCGTAAGCTTTTGTGCCAATTAGCTGGTGGGCGTCAGGTCCCGTTTTAATCCAAAGCGTCCGTTTAGTTTTCGAGATTCACCCCAAATTCCTTTGGCGTCATGACCCGTAAGCTTGGGAAGAGGCTCCGCATATGACCGATATTCCAAGTCACAATCGCTGACAGCTCATTCACGACCGCGGTTTCCCCGATGATTCGATCATAAAGCCGGGCGCCAATACCGCCACCTTGTGCGTACCTTCGAATGACATCAAAGCTCTGCGAGCCGGTAAGACTGATCAGCGTGGTCACCGCGCGAATGCTTT
>CAXTOI010000253.1:774-5513 GCA_964245645.1 uncultured Novosphingobium sp.
GCCCAGGCTTCTTCCGCCGAGAAGCGAAACGGTGCGTGCTCTCCGCGCCGGGTGAGGGTGCTGTAAGCTTCAGCATAGCTGTGTGCGGCGACAGCGAACAGCACTTCGCTTTTACCGGAGAGCAAAGCAAGAGAAGGTTCGTGATGCTCGTGCGCTTCGGCCAGCATCGCTATCACCACGTTGCTATCGAGCAGTGCTTCAATCTTCAAGATTGCGCTCGCGAACCGAACCGAGAGCCGAATCGGCTTCATCTGCGCTAATTTTCCGACCAGCCGCAGGCTTCACAAGCAGTGGTCCACGTTGAACCAAATGGCCGGCTTTGGGCGTGGTTGCCGGTGGGACATAGCCGCGCAGCGCGTCCTCAACGATCTGGGTTGCCGTCATGCCCGTCAGCTTGGCGAGTTCATGCGCGCGCGTTCTGGCGAAAGCTGAGCGGACATTGAACTGCACATGATCGGCACGAGACATTCGGCGGCTCCTTCAATTCCGCATATAAGCGGAAATGGCGAGTATGGCTAGACCACAAATCATTATGGCTAGCCAAAATATTCTCGGCCGTGAAGTGGTTCCTGGGCTCTATCGCGACCCTGGGTGGCACCCTGACAGAGGTGGCGATGCCGGTTGCCGTAAATATAGCGAGGGATATATTATCCATTTCTGCTCGTGTCGGCTTGGGAGCGTAGATGAACACCCGAAAGCAAGCCTTGTGTCAGATTTTGTGATGTTGACCTTGAGCCGTTCATCGGCTAGACAAAGCAATCAGCTGATTTCAGCCGATATTCGTCGCGCGGCTTGACGAGGTATTCGGAATCATAATCCGCGTGTCGGGGGTTCGAGTCCCTCCTCCGCTACCATCTTTTCCTTTGATTTAATTGCGTAACTTCGGCCGGAATGTCCCGCTGGTTCAGCAAGCAAGTGTGGCCTGGGGATGCCGCCTGGTACGCTGCGACCAGTGATTCATTGGTAACAATGCGCTCGCCAGCGTACATCCTACGACGGCCTGGGCGAGACTATCGGCTGCGCGGTGTTCATTCTTGCAATCGATCGACTGTAGTACCATGCGAAATACCATTCTCGTTTACAGCATCAACGGTAACGCTGTAGCTAACGCCCTTCGTCAGGCTGGAGATGGTGACGGCGGTTGCGCCATCATAAATCTGATATTGCTGGTTGAGCAGACCCAGGCGCGAGCCGAATCGTACGATGTAGAATTCCGCACCACGCGCGGGCGTCCAGGTGATGGTTGCGCGGCGCGTGTCGTTCCTATCTCGCTGCCCGGAGAGGCCGTCAACGCGCGCCGGCACGACGCCATTACCTATACCGAACACCCGTAAATCGTAGATTGAGAATTTGCCGCCATCGGGGCTGTGCAAATTGCGGATTCGGACGTAGCGCGCCCGCACCGCCTTCCGCAACACCTGATAGTCATGCGGCGCATCACAACCACTCAACGTTTTGTCGATCACAGTGATCCATTTGCGGCTATCGTCAGAGACCTCAACCACGTAATTGTAGACTTCGCTGCTGATGCCTCTGCCCAGGCTGTCCTGATCGGCGAAATTGACCTGGACTGCTTCGATCCGTTTAGGTGCGCCGAGATCGACCTGCAGCCATTCGCCGGCATCGCCGCTTTTCGCTGACCACCATGTGCGCAAATCCTCGTCCACGGCGTTGGCGGCGGGAAAGCCGGCGAGCGTCGAGGAGACCGACACCGGCTTGTGGCGCGAGAGCAGCATCCAGCCGACCAGTCCGCGCGTTCCGCCGATATAATGCGGATAATCGCCCAGATAGGTATTGGCGATCAGTGCGCCGGCGGGGGTAAACTGTGCCGGGAACAGCCCGAGCCGCCGCTCATAGAGGTCGCGTTTGGAGATGGTCATCGTCGCGATATGCCACCAGCGGCCGTCAACGGCCTGGAAAGTGCTGCCATGCCCGGCGCCGGTGGCAAAGCCGGTCGGCTTGACCGAGAAGGGATTGTAGCTCTGGTAGACGAAAGGTCCCATCGGCTTGTCGGAGATCAGCACGCCGTCCGCGTAAATCCGGTGTTCGGTGCCGGCAGCCGCATATTGCAGGTAATAGCGCCCGTGATATTTGTTCATCCACGCGCCTTCGATATAGCTCGGCTCCTTGACCTTCTCGTTGCGATCGCCCGGCACTTCCCAGCCGCGATTGGCGGTGTCGCGCGAGGAAGGGATTGTGACATGCGCGACCGGCTGCAACGTCTTGTGGTCGAGTTCGTAGACATTGAGCGGCGCCACCGGGCTCAGCCCTTCGTAGAGATAGACCCGGCCATCGTCGTCGAGAAACAGCGCGGGATCGCTGATCGCCATTGGCTCGGTCGCCGCAACCCGCCACACGCCTTGGAGCGGATCGTCAGTAACCCAGATTGTTTTCGGGCTCTCGCTGGTGGTCAGGTAGAGCTTGCCGTCCATCGCCATCACCGTCGGCGCGTAGCTATCGACATCATAGCCGGTGGGCAAGACGAAGTGCCAGTGCAGCAAGTCGGTGCCATACCAATAGCCTTTGGAATGGGAAGGAAACAGCCAGTAACGACCGGCGAAACGCACCATCGTCGGGTCGGCCGCCTCGCGATACGGGACCTGTCCCGATTGGTAGCGATACGGCAAGTCAACCGGATTGGCATATGTTGCAAAGCGGCTGGCGCGGGGATCGCCCAACGCGCCCATTGCCGATGCAGCAACGAGAACTGCCAAGCCTGCTACTGCGCCAAGCTGAAGCCGATGCAGTGAATGCGTCATGGTAACAAACCTCTTCCGACTCTCTGAACTTTCTCGGTCATAGCCGAAAAACAAATTGCATCCGCATGCAATTAGTCGCCATAGAGCGAGGCGCCTAGGCAGCCGTGGAGTACCGTGTGACCGACTTCCAAAACGAAAAAGACCTTGTCCGTGCATATCACGCGGATCTCGCCAAGGCGGACGCCGGAACCGTGCACGACGTGCTTAGCCGCTATGTGTCACCGGAGTGGCGCTGGCGCGGCATGCATCCGTTTCATGAGCAGACCGGGCCCGCAGCGGTGGCCCACTTGTTCTGGGCGCCGCTGCTGGAGGCGATGACGCGTATCCAGCGCCGGGCCGACATCTTCATTGCCGGGCTTAACGAGATCGACGGCTTCCAGGGGCGATGGGTCACCCAGATGGGTCACTTCATGGCATTGTTCGACAAGCCCTGGCTCGGTATTAGGCCCACCCATCGGATCGTGATGCTCCGCTTCGTTGAATTCAACCGGGTCGAGAATGGGCGTATCATCGAGACCGCGATGTTCTTCGATATTCCTCATTTGATGATGCAGGCCGGGCAGAGCCCTTTCCCACCACAAACCGGGGCAATGCTCGTGCAGCCTGGCCCGATAACTCACGATGGGCTGTTGTATGAAGCGCAAGATCCGCAACACGGCGCCGAGACGCTGGCCGCAATCAATCGACTGATCGACAATCCGTCGGCGAAATCGCAGAATATCGATGAGGTGACCCGCCTGGCCAAAGTCTGGCACGACGACATGATCTGGTGGGGGCCTGCCGGAATCGGCGCCACTTACACGTTGGAGCGCTACAACCGGCAGCATAGCATCCCTTTCGACAAGGCGCTGCACACCGGTTACCGCTTCAACGGCCATCTGTGCCGGCTGGCGGAAGGCAACTTCGGCGGGTTCTTCGGCTGGGCTAACCTGACGGTGCGAAACGCTGGCGGTTACATGGGCATGACAGCGGGGCCGGGGCCGGCGGATATGCGGGTGGTCGACATGTACCGCGCACAGGATGGCAAGCTCGCGGAGAACTGGATCTTCATCGACATCCTGCATTATTGCGCGATGCAGGGGCTCGATGTGCTGGGGCGGATGGCCGACGTGCAAGCGGGTGGTGGCTGATACATCACTTCGTACTACGCGCGATAGGCCATCGCCATGACCGCAACCTCATCGAATACTGTCCATTCCTCGACGATGCGCGGCCCATCGAGCCGCATATGCGAGGCCCCCATCATGAATACCGGTCTCCCGGTCGGTAATGCATGACCGAGGATACCGCCCCGCGCACTCGATCCGGTCAGCACCCAGCGCACCGCGACGATCACGCCGTCGGTCTCCTCCGACCAGCAGACATGCGCCACGGTCATGATGCCGTCCGGAATGCTGGCCAGGATCGCGATGATCAAGTTCGACAAGGCCGGCAGGCCCTGCACCGTGCGGCCCCCGCCGGAATGGGCCAGCACCTCTAAGGCGTAATACTCGGCGATCTTATCGAGCCGGCGTTCGTTCCAGAGTGTGTCGAACAATCCCTGGGCCCAGGCGGCCGGCGATCCGTCCTGTTGCCGATCGATCGCCGGCGCGCTCGATACGATGTAAGGCTCCAGAATCGGCAGGGCGGCGACGGCGCGGGCGGCCTCGTCCAGGTCGAAGCCGGCCTGGCGGACCAGCGCGCTGTTGTCGCGGACCAGCCATTCGGTATGGATCATGTTGTTGCGGCTGAAACAATCAGCGGCAAAGCGCATCATATAGCGTTTGTTGGTGGCGGGGCCATAGGGGGTCGGCGCGGTGTTGGTGCCTTGGCCGAAGCCGAGATGCGCGGTGTAGAAGCTTTCCTGGTCGTCGCCGTCCCAGCCGACATTGATATGATGAGTCATGCCGTCTGGCACGGCGGCGCTGCCGGCAATGGTCGATTGCACGATCTTTTCGGCCGCGCGGCCCCCACCATAGCAGCGGTAGCCCACCGACGCCG
>CAXTOI010000254.1:0-5502 GCA_964245645.1 uncultured Novosphingobium sp.
GTACTTGCCGGTATCACGCCCCGGCGGCTGGTGCTGGGCGGCATGGGCTTGTCCGGGCTGTCCGGCTGGGCGCGGCGAAGTGCGCATTTCATCGATGCGATAGACCGGTTCGGATCGATCGCGCGCGGCGATCCCGCCTTCATGGCCCAGGCCTTCATGAAGACGATGAAGATTGACCGCGTCGCTGCGCGGCTGTTGCTGCAGTCGGTGGACGATACCCCGGCCAATGCGCTGGCGGCGATCGCCATGCCCACGCTGGTGGTATGCGGCGCGGACGATGCGGATAATGGGTCTGCGCCCGAACTGGCAGCGGCATTGCCCGCCGCGCGCTATGCAGAGGTGCCGGGCACCCACATGAGTTCGGTGACCAAGCCCGAGTTTGGCGATGCCATTGTGGGGTTTCTCACAGCATTTATACCACATCTCGATGACACCGACCCGTCTCCCCTCCCCGGCGGGGAGCGACGCTCAGAGGCACGTGACTCTGAGCGTGGGGTGGGGGAGCGTGGCCGATAGGCCGCGCGTCCATGTCAGCGTTGATACCTTTCCACAACCTTCCCAAACGGGCAGGGAGCCATGGGTCGCAGCCGATGAAATGTGATATCAATCCTCCCCGGTAAGTTGCACAGTTGGTCAGCGCCATGCAGTCATGGCACCGAGATTTGCACGATCCCGCTATCGGCAAGCCGAACCGTCCGCTCGCGCATCGCCTGCTGCTGGCGGCTGGCAATCTGCGCCAGCCCGTCCTTGACAGCGGTGTCATAGCAGGCTCGCTCGCTGCGGCTCGTGTAGTTCTGGCTCCCCGTGTCGCCCATGCACATGTCGGTAGCAATACGGTCCAGCCGGTGCTTGAGGCGAGCCACAACCACGGGTGAAGCGAAATCGGCGCCATGCAGGGCCATCGTGCCGTGCGGCACCGCATCATAGTCGGCGGCGAACGAAGCTGCAGACCATACGACGCAGCCGGAACACAGGCCGGCAAGCGCAGCGGCACGAGCGATAGTGATTAAACGATTCATGATCATCTCCTGTTTGACGGTGAAGTTGTGAAGCAAGCCGAGCGCCTGATCCATATGCAGCCTTCGAGCTGCGAATCGGTAGGTACCACCCAATACTGTTCAATGCAAGGTACCGTTTGATGATTGGTACATTTTATACGCAGGTAGCTTGCAGTGCATGACTCGTTACCATGATTTTCGCAATTCGACAGCACCCCAATCCCTCGCTAAGGCGCGGCCCATGAACGATATCGATCGCGATCTGCTGCCAGAGGGGCTTGAGGATCGCCTGCCGCCCGCCGCCGCCACCGCCGCCGGAATGACCCGCGCGATCATGGATGTGCTGGGCAGCCATGGCTATGACCCGGTGCAACCGCCCGCGATCGAATTCGAACGTTCGCTGGCCAGCCGCATGACCGGCATCCAACCGCGCCGGATGTTCCGCTTCGTCGATCCCGCCAGCCTGCGTACGCTGGCGCTGCGGTCGGATATCACCCCGCAGGTCGGGCGCATGGCCGCCACCCGGCTGGCGCGGGCGCCGCGGCCGCTGCGGCTGTGCTATGCCGGCCAGGTGCTGACGATCGCCGGCGCGGGACTGGACCCGACGCGCGAACGGCTGCAATTGGGCGCCGAATTGATCGGCAACGACAGCGTCGCGGCGGCCGGCGAAGTGGTGGCCATGGCGATAGAATCGCTGCGCGCCGCCGGGGCCACGGGCATTTCGGTAGACTTCACGCTGCCCGATCTGGTTGATGTGCTGGCCGAACGCGCGCTCCCGCTGAGCTTGGAGCAGATCGAGGCGGTGCGCCGCGAACTCGATGCCAAGGATGCCGGCGCGCTGGTCGATGCCGGCGGGGAGGCGTATCTGCCGCTGCTATACGCCACCGGGCCGTTCGACAGCGCGATCCTGCGCCTCGACGCAATCCTGGCTGCGCATCCCGCCGCTGCCGAAGCGCTGACCGGGCGCATCGCCGCGTTGCGCGAGATTGCCGCGCGGGTGAATGGATCGGCGCGGCTAACGCTCGACCCGTCCGAACGCCATGGCTTCGAGTATCAAAGCTGGTTCGGCTTTACCATCTATGCCGAGGGCCAGCGCGGCGCGCTCGGTCGCGGCGGATCGTATCACATCCTGGGCGCGGACGGCTCGGCAGGCGAGCCGGCGATCGGGTTTTCGCTTTATCCCGACCCGCTGGTAGAGGCTTTGGCTGCGGACGAGCCGGCCCGCGATACGCTGTTCCTGCCGCTGCACCATGATGTCGAGACTGCGGCGCGGCTGCGCACGATCGGCTGGCGCACGCTGGCCGCGCTGGCGGCCGGAGATGATGCCGCCGCGCTGGGCTGCACGCACCGGCTCGACGGGCGCGAGGTGGTGGCGCTTTAGCTCCAGCTTGCCCTTCGGGGCGTTGTCTTCTAGTTGCCCTGCGGTTTTCCCGACAATAGCGCAGGAAGGGCCGAGATTTGGCCAATGTCACCGTGATCGGCGCCCAATGGGGCGATGAAGGCAAAGGCAAGATCGTCGATTGGCTCGCCAGCCGCGCCGACGCGGTGGTGCGGTTCCAGGGCGGCCATAATGCCGGGCATACGCTGGTGGTGGATGGCAAGGTCTACAAGCTCAGCCTGCTGCCTTCGGGCATCGTGCGTGGCACACTGTCGATCATCGGCAATGGCGTGGTGCTCGATCCATGGGCGCTGCAATCCGAAATCGCCAAGCTCGAAGCGCTCGGGGTGTCGATCACCACCGAAAACTTCGCGATTGCGGATAACTGCCCGCTGATCCTGCCGATCCACCGCGAACTGGACGGCCAGCGCGAAGCGGCTGCGGGCAGCGGCAAGATCGGCACCACCGGGCGCGGCATCGGCCCGGCGTATGAAGATAAAGTCGGCCGCCGTGCGATCCGCGTTTGCGATCTGGCGCATCTCGACGCGCTGGAGGCTCAACTCGACCGGCTTTGCGCGCACCACGACGCCCTGCGCGCAGGCTTTGGCGAACCACCCGTCGATCGTCATGCGCTGGTTGTCGCCCTGAAAGAGATCGCGCCGTTCGTCCTGCAATATGCCAAGCCGGTCTGGCGCCGGCTGAACAAGGTCAAAAAAGCCGGCGCGCGCATCCTGTTCGAAGGCGCGCAAGGCGTGCTGCTCGATGTCGATCACGGCACTTATCCGTTCGTGACCAGCTCGAACACGGTCAGCGGCACGGCGGCCAGCGGCTCTGGTCTGGGCCCATCGGCCACGGGTTTCGTGCTCGGCATCGTCAAGGCCTATACCACCCGCGTCGGCGCGGGGCCGTTCCCGACCGAGCTGGAAGATGCTGTCGGCCAGCGACTGGGCGAGCGCGGGCATGAATTTGGCACCGTAACCGGGCGCAAGCGCCGCTGCGGCTGGTTCGATGCGGTGCTGGTGCGGCAAAGCTGCGCGATTTCGGGCGTGACCGGCATAGCATTGACCAAGGTCGACGTGCTCGACGGGCTGGACCGCGTGAAGATCTGCATCGGCTATCGATTGGGCGGCAAGGTGCTCGATTATTTCCCCAGCCATGCCGCCGACCAGGCCGCTGTCGAGCCGATCTACGAGGAGATGGACGGCTGGAGCGGGACCACGGCCGGCGCGCGCAGCTGGGCCGATCTGCCGGCGCAGGCGATCAAATACATCAGCCGGGTGCAGGAGCTGATCGAATGCCCGGTGGCATTAGTCTCGACGAGCCCCGAGCGCGAAGATACGATCCTGGTCCGAGATCCTTTCGCCGACTGATTTCGTACAAGTACCATCCAAAATATGAAAAATAGATCGAAACTTCAAATCGGAACTATCTCGATCCAATCTGGTCATGATATGTTCCGTTTTTGCATTGACAAGCGCCGTGGTTGTTCTCAATCTCTAGGTATTGTTCCGGAGTTGAGATGTTATGACCCAAACCCAATTCGCACCCGTTGCCGAAGATTTTTCCTATGGCGCGTCGCAGGATGCGGCTGCGCTGAAGCTTTCGGTGTCGATCTTCGCGGATCGTGCGCGGGTCCGTGATCAGTTACGCGAAGATGCGCAGGCGGCGGGTTTTCGTATTGCCGAAGCTACCAGCCTGGCAGCCTTGTTCGATGAGGACGAGCGTCCGTTAGGCGAGGTCGTGCTGCTGGACTGCCCTTGCGCAGATGGGGCGATATTGGCTGCGCTGGCGCGTCTCGACATACGCGCAGCGCGTGCGGATGCGGCGCTGGTGGTCTCGACCAATGTCGCCACGCTCGACGATGTATTTGGTTGCCTCGACCAATCCAATCCGCAGATTCTGGTCGATCCCAGCCGGGCAGAACGGCTGATCGCGCTGGGCCAGGTGCTGGCGCAGCTGCCGGGCGGGGTGGTGCGGGAATTGACCGAAGAGGATCGGCTCGTGCTGCTGCGCCTCACCGAACAGGTCAACCATATTGCCAAACAGATGGAGCAGTTTGGCGATCAGGATGCAAGCGGTGCAGGCGGGCTCGGGAGTCATCCGGCGCGGATCGCAGATGCCGCTCCGGCGCCGGGTTCGGGCAGCGCGTTCAGCTTCGCGCCTGTAGTGGGGTTGCGGGAGGTTGATGGTGGTGACGCGGGAGACCGCCTGGTCCGCGACGCCGCGCCATCGCTTCCCGACGCCAAACTCGTCAGGCGCATCATCCGCCAGCGCCAGTTGCGCGCCCGCTTCTTCGATGGCGATCTGTTCGCCGATCCGGCGTGGGACATGTTGCTCGACCTCACTGCGGCGCGCGCCGAGCAATCGCGGGTGTCGGTTACCAGCCTGTGCATCGCGTCCGGTGTTCCCCCCACGACGGCGCTGCGCTGGATCGGCCAGATGACCGATGCCGGCCTGCTTCAACGCAATGAAGACAAAACCGATCGTCGTCGCGCATTCATCACCTTGAGCGATAAAGCCACTGAGGCCATGACGCGGTTTTTCGCCCAACTCGGCGACGCGGCGACGCGGATGGTCTGATCCTGGCGCTGCGGTGCCGAAGTTCTGGCGCCAGGCGCGGGCAACTTGCCTCAAGCGAATCTGCGCCATCGCACCTCGCTCACATCTGGCGCAGGAGCATCTGCATAATAGTTGCGGTATTCGCCCAAAGCAAAACGAGTGTTGACCAAACCGTTCCGGCATGTAGAGCACAGCGCTTCGGAAGGTTCTTTCGACTGTCTCCGTATTCATCGAGCAGAAGAATCCGGATATCGTTGAAGAACGCTGCATTTATCGCTGTTTTCTTGACGTTAGGGCGGTTAGCTCAGTTAGTAGAGCATCTCGTTTACACCGAGAGGGTCGGGGGTTCGAGCCCCTCACCGCCCACCATTTTCTTGTCCGCAGACGTTCAGTGACGTCCAGACGAACCTCAGAAATCGGCCAGAGGCCTTGAGCCTTAAGAGGCCGAATGCGGGTGATCAGGTTCGCAGATAGCCTCTCCAATTTTGGAAGTAGGTTAAAATATCCCTGACTAATACCAACCCGCTTATTGAATGACCCTCGCCCATTGACGGGAGCCGATGGAGC
>CAXTOI010000255.1:0-5486 GCA_964245645.1 uncultured Novosphingobium sp.
CTCATCGGCAGATAGATGCCCATGTCCAGCGCCAGCGGCGGCAGGCTGCCGCGCCCGGTCTTGCGCAGCGCTTCGTCGATCACGATCGCGAACCCGCCGATGATTGCGCCCAGCCCGATCAGGTTCCAGTCCAGCGTGCCGCCCAGCACGCCCTGGGCAATGGCGGTGATCAGCGCCGCTTGCGGGGCGGCCAGCGCATGTGCGCCTGCACCGGGTGTGCCCTGGAAGCCGAAGGTGACATTGAGCAGTTGCAGGATCGGCGGGATGACCAGCGCGCCGAACACCACGCCCAGCACCAGCGCAACCTGCTGCCGCCATGGCGTCGCTCCGATCAGTTGACCGGTTTTCAGGTCCTGCAGATTGTCGTTGGAAATCGTCGCCACGCCGAACACGATTGCGGTGACGAACAGCGCAAAGGCGACCAGCGCCCGGGTCGTCGCCGGATCGCCCGTCCGGCCGAAGATCATCGCCAGCAGCAGCGCGATACCCAGGGCCGAGAGGATGCCGGTGCCCGATACCGGGCTGTTCGAAGCACCGATGAGCCCGGCCATGTAGCCGCACACCGAGGCGATGACGATGCCGATCACCAGCACATAGGCAATCGTGGCGAACAGCGTCGGCCAGAAGAAAGTCTCCACCGGGCCGCCCTTGACGAAATCGGCCAGCAGCAAGCCGATCGGCACCATCGCTGCCAGGATGACTGCCCCGACCAGTCCGATTGGCAGGTCCTGCTCTTCGCGGTCGAGCGTCGCCCCCTGCCCCGCTGCGCGCGTCCGACTGGCGGCGAGCGCGGCGCGAATGCCGCGGACGATTGGGCTGATGACGCGCAGCAATGTCCACACCGCCGCCACGCCGATCGTCCCGGCGCCGACGAAGCGCACCTTGTGGCGGAAATTGTCGCTGACGAAATCGGCCAAGGTCATGCCCGCGGGCAGATGGGCGATTCCGGCGGCGGTGAAATGCGGCAGCAGCACCAGATTGCCGACTACCAGTCCGGCGAGCATGGCAATCCCCACCGCCAGTCCGACCAGATGGCCAACCCCGATCAGCGCCAGCGAGAAGCTGGTCGACAGGTTGGTCGCCCCCGGCCCCAGTCGCACCACGACACTGGCTTCATCGGCGAGCAGTTGCGTCTGGGCGAGCAACGCGTAGCCGGCGGACACGACCCCTCCCGAAACGATCGCGGCAAGGCCCTTGCGGTTTTCGACTTCGCCGCCGACACCCGCGCCGATCTTGAGCACCTCGGCCGCAGCGACACCTTCGGGATAAGGCAGGTCCGAACCGGTCACCAGCGCCCGGCGCAAAGGTACCGAATACATCACCCCCAGGATGCCGCCGACGCCGATGACCGCGACCGACTGCCAGTAGGGAAAATGGGTCCACCAGCCGATCATGATCAGGCCGGGCAACACGAAGATGATCGCCGACAGCGTGCCCGCTGCCGAAGCTATGGTCTGGACGATGTTGTTCTCCTGGATCGTTACCCCGGAAAACGAACGCAGCACGGCCATCGAGATCACCGCAGCGGGGATCGAGGTGGCAAAGGTGATCCCGACCTTCAGCCCGAGATAGACGTTGGCGGCAGTGAAGATCACGGTGAGCACGGCACCCAGCAGGATGCCGCGAAGGGTCAGTTCATGAGGGGATGTCGTGGTCATTGCCGAGGGATGGCATACGGGGAAAACAGATCAAGCAAAACCATCCACCGTCTCCCTGAGCTTGTCGAAGGGCTGCCTTTTTCTTCGATCCGCGTGCTTGGCCAAATGAAAGACAGCCCTTCGAAAAGCTCAGGACAAGCGGGGTGTGGGGGTTGAGCCCGGGCTGGTATCAATCAGCTTCCGCGATCGCCTTGGCCAGCGCTTGCACATTTGCCGCCTCGTCTCCGCCCCACACCGCCGCCGAAACCGCGATGAAATCTGCGCCGGCCTGCACCAGCGGCGCGCAATTGTCCGCGGTGATCCCGCCGATTGCCACGCAGGGGATTTCGAAAAGCGCCTGCCACCAGTTCAGCACGTCCAGCCCGGCCTGATGCTCTGTGGTCTTGGTTGTGCTGGGGTAGGATGCGCCGAACGCGACATAATCGGCGCCAGCCTCGCCGGCCTCCATCGCCAGGTGCTTGCTGCCATGGCAAGTCACGCCGATCTGGACATCCTTGCCCAGCCGTTCGCGCGCATCGGCGATTGAGCCGTCACCCTGCCCGAGATGGACTCCATCCGCACCGAGCCGTTTGGCCAGGCTGATCGAGTCATTGACGATAAAGGCCACGTCACGATCGCTGCAGATTTTCAGCAGCGGGTCTGCCAGCCGCGCGGCGGCATGCTCGTCGATGTCCTTCACGCGAAACTGGAACGCAGCCACATCCGCTGCATCAAGCGCATGCGCCAGCCGCAGCGGGAAATCGCCGCCCACCACCAGCGGCGAGATCAGATAGATCTGGCAATGCCGGCGCTGGCCGCGTGGATCGGGATCAAACAGCAGGTCTTGGCTCATCGTGGCGCTCTATCGCTAGCTAGTTCAAGGGCCAAGCGTTGATGCTGACCCTCGAACAATTTGCTAGCTGAAGACCTCTATGTCGTGTTCCATCGTGGCCGATGACACGCCTTTTCTGATCGCTATAGCGGCTAGCGCAATAATCGCTGTACGCAATCCTATGTGAGTAACCAGCGCAGCCATCTGCGGTCCCCATTGGCCTAACTTAGTCGCAATAAAAACATTTGCGCCGAGTGCGACAATTTCGAACACAATAAGTGAAATTGCGGAAGCCTGGGAGGGTCTCGCCAGGCACCACGCAACCAGCGCAACGTCAAATACCAGGTCAGGTAGAACTTGACTAAATAGGGATGGAAGCACTGCAGCCCCGAACGCCATCCATCCGGCTTGCCCAACAGTCAGCGCGATAGCCCAGCGGAACGTTGGAGAAATTTGAGGTCGAAAACGTTCTATGACGAAAGTAGCAAACGCTGCGACAAGCAGCGGAACCCATGGACTAATTCCGAGCATCCTTGCTGCCAGATAGGCCACACCGTAACCAACAGCGGAGCCGCCGTACTTCTTTCCAGGCTCCGCATATGCCATGATTGTGCCCCCTTAATCTCCTGCTGGGAAGCTAACATCACAACCGGGCGCCGTCTATTCGCGACCCTTGTAGATCCGCACCAGCCGGTCGAGCATCACCAGCGCCTCCTCGCGCGGGCGTTGGAAGGTGTTGCGGCCGATGATCGTGCCATTGCCGCCACCGTCGCGGATGTCGCGCGCGTCCTGATAGACCGCGTCGGAGCCTTTCGCCGCGCCGCCCGAGAACACGACGATCCGCCGTCCGGCAAAGCAGCTTTGCACGACATGTGCGACGCGCTTGGCCTGGGTCGAGCTGTCGATGCTCTCATAGGCTTTCTTGGCGTCGGCTTGTTCGATGTGATCGCTGGGCAGTTTGACCTTGATGATATGCGCACCCAGCAACGCGGCCATATGCGCAGCGTATGCACCGACATCCAGCGCCAGTTCACCCGACTTGGGCAGGATGCCGCCGCGCGGATACGACCAGATAACCGTGGCGATGCCGACCGCAGCCGCTTCGGCGCGCAGCTCGCTGATCTCTTCCATCATCTCGAACACTTCGTCGCTGCCGGGATAGATGGTGAAGCCGATCGCCGAGGCACCCAGCCGCAGCGCATCGTCGACCGACCCGGTCACCGCCTGATTGACCCGCGTAGCCCAGCTGTTCGAGCTATTGACCTTGAGGATCGTCGGAATTTGCCCGGCAAATTTGTCGGCGCCCGCTTCCAGCATGCCCAGCGGTGCGGCATAGGCCGAAAGCCCGGCGTCGATCGCGATCTGATAGTGGTAATGCGGATCATACGCCGGCGGATTGATCGCAAAGCTGCGCGCCGGGCCATGTTCGAAGCCCTGATCGACCGGCAGGATCACCAGCTTGCCGGTGCCGCCCAGCTTGCCCTGCATCAGGATGCGATGGAGATTACCCTTCACCCCGGCATTATCGGTTTCGTAATTCGCAAGGATCTTCTGGACAGCTTTGGTCGTGCTCATGTCGGCTCCTTGAGTGCAGCTGGGCTAGCGGAATGCCCGGGCATTAGCGCCCACCGCATGGCATCGCAACCTTGGGCAGGCCTGATTTGCCGTCGTTTCGAGATTTCCTTGGCGAGCCGGATTGACGCTGGCACGATTGCGCCGGATATGGTCGCAAAGGATGGCGAGATGGCAGGATACTTGACCTTTTTGCGTCTCGCCGTGCTTGCGCCGATCGCGGTCGCGGCCGCACCGGTGCTGGCGCATCAGCCCAGGGTGGGAGAGCCCGCGCCCGATTTCACGCTATATCTGGTCAATGGTCAGAAGGTCTCGCTGGCCGATCTGCGCGGCCAAGTGGTCGTGCTCAATTTCTGGGCGACCTGGTGTGCACCGTGCCGCCGGGAACTGCCGCTGCTGAATGGCTATTACCAGCAAACCCGGAAATACGGCTTGCGCGTCTTTTCCGTCGCTACCGAGGATTCGGTGCCCGAACGCCAGTTGCAAGAACTGTTCAGCAAACTGACCATCGAGCAGGTGCACCGGATCGGAGGCCCCTACAGCGACAATGACAAGCTCCCGACCAATTACGTGATCGATCGCGCAGGAGTAGTGCGCTATGCCAATGCGGGCGAGTTCACGCTCGATGCGCTGAACGCTCTGCTGATCCCGTTGCTGAACCAGCGGCCGCCGGCGCCGCCCGTTGCGGCCAGCTTGGCCAGCTTGGCCAGCCTGCCGGGCAAGCCGGTCAGCTGAGTTCCAGCGCCTTGATCCCCGGCAATTCGCGCCCTTCCATCCATTCCAGGAACGCGCCGCCGGCGGTCGAGACATAGCTGAAATCATCTGCCACCCCGGCATGATGCAACGCCGCCACGGTATCGCCGCCGCCAGCGACCGAAACCAGCGAACCTTCGTTGGTCAGCGCGGCGGCGGTGCGCGCCAGCGCCACCGTGGCGGCATCGAACGGCGCGGTCTCGAACACGCCCATCGGCCCGTTCCAGACCAGCGTGCGGCAGGTCTTGAGCACGTCGCCCAGCGCTTCCACCGCCGTAGGGCCGACATCGAGGATCATCTCGTCGGCTGCCACTTCATGGACGTTGGTGGTGCGCAGCGACGGCGGATTGGCGGCGAACTCCTTCGAGACCACGACGTCGTAAGGCAGATGGACCGTGCATCCGGCGGCTTCGGCAGCGCTCAAGATGGCTTCGGCCACCGGCGCCAGATCGTGTTCGCACAGCGACTTGCCCACCGCCACGCCGCGCGCGGCGAGGAAGGTGTTGGCCATGCCGCCGCCGATGATCAGATGATCGACCTTGCCCACCAGATGCTTGAGCACGTCGAGCTTGGACGACACCTTGGCGCCGCCGACCACCGCCGCCACCGGCTTGGCCGGATTGCCCAGCGCCTGTTCCAGCGCCGAAAGTTCAGCCTGCATCGATCGCCCGGCATAAGCGGGCAGCAGATGC
>CAXTOI010000256.1:0-5450 GCA_964245645.1 uncultured Novosphingobium sp.
CCCGATGATACGCTCAAGCCCCGCCCGCCGGTCGTGACGATCATGGGCCATATCGATCACTGCAAGCCCAGCCTGCTCGACGCCTTGCGCGGCACCGACGTGGTGCGCGGCGAAGCGGGCGGGATCACCCAGCATATCGGCGCCTATACGATCAAGACCAAGAGCGGCGACCTGCTGACCGTGATCGACACCCCCGGTCACCCGGCCTTTACCAAGATGAGCCAGCGCGGCGCCAATGGCACCGATATCGTGGTGCTGGTGGTGGCGGCCGATGACGGGATCATGCCGCAGACGATCGAGGCGATCAATCACACCCGCGCCGCGGGCGTGCCGATGATCGTGGCGATCAACAAGGTGGACAAGCCGGACGCCAACGCCAAGCGCATTCGCGAGCGGCTGCTCGAGCATGAAGTCGTGGTCGAGGAAATGTCGGGCGATGTGCAGGATGTCGAAGTGTCGGCCAAGACCGGCGCCGGGCTGGACCTGCTGATCGAGAAGATCCTGCTCCAGGCCGAATTGCTCGAATTGCGCGCCAACCCCGATCGCCTGGCTGAAGCCGCGGTGATCGAGGCCAAGCTCGACAAGGGCAAGGGCCCGCTCGCCACGGTGCTGATCACCCGTGGTACGCTCAAGGTCGGCGACATCCTCGTCGTCGGCACCCAGTCGGGTCGGGTTCGCGCGATGCTCGATGACAAGGGGCGCCAGGTGAAGGAGGCGACGCCGGCGATACCGGTCGAAGTGCTGGGCCTGGCCGGCGTACCGATGGCCGGCGACACGCTGACCGTCGTCGAAAGCGAAGCGCGCGCCCGCGAGGTCGCCGCGTTCCGCCACGAACAGGCCACCGCGGCGCGCACCACTACGGCCCCGGCCAGCCTGGAGAACATGTTCTCCGCGCTCGCCGCCAAGCAGACGGTGATGCAATATGCGGTGGTGATCAAATCGGACGTGCAGGGCACTACCGAAGCGATCGTCAATGCGCTGAACCGGATCTCGACCGACGATATCAAGGTCAAGATCCTAAGTTCGGGCGTCGGCGCGATCACCGAGAGCGACGTGACGCTGGCGGGCGCCACCGGCGCACCGATCATCGGCTTCAACGTGCGCCCCAATGCCAAGGCACGCGAAATGATCGCCCGCCACAAGGTGCGGCTGAAATATTTCGACGTGATTTACCAGCTGACCGACGATATCCGCAAGGAAATGGCCGGCGAACTGGGTCCGGAACGCATCGAAACCGTGGTCGGCCGCGCCGAGGTCAAGGAAGTGTTCCCTGCCGGCAAGCACGACAAGGCCGCCGGCCTGCTGGTGCTGGAAGGCTACATCCGCAAGGGGCTCTACACCCGCCTTACGCGGAGCGATGTCATCGTCTCCAAGACCCACATCAAATCGCTGCGGCGCTTCAAGGACGACGTTCCCGAAGTGCGCATCGGCCTGGAATGCGGCGTGGTGCTGGAGGATACCAACGACATCAAGCCGGGCGATACGCTGGAGACGTTCGAGGTGGAGATGCGCGAACGGACTTTGTGAGGATAGGGTTCAAGACCAAGACTAAGGTGCGAGGGGTAACCCCCTCGCGCTCCCCGTCGTTGTTTTATGTGCATTGGATATGGGGTGGATTGCGGTCCAAGTTTTGGGGTATTTGAGGCCGGCATGCCGATATCAAAAAGGGTAAATAAGCGCTGTGGAGCAAAAAGCTGTGACGATGTGGCGACCGACACGGCTTATGAAGTGCCTGTTACTCGTGGCATTCTTCGCTGCTAGCGCGATGTCGGACAATCTATTTGCCGAAACGGGTGGACCAGTGGCTTCCGATTTTACCGGGTTAGGTTCGCCTTTCCGGCTACATGGTCGGTACTATTTTTACACAATGGCCAGGGTCAATGGTCATCCGGCTTGCAGCGAGCGATGGATTGTAAACGGAGATGGAACCATGACCGTTTTCAGCGGGCAAGAAATTATGCGCGAAAAATTTCGCATCGAGGATGATGGTCACCTAGGGGAAGCTATTCTAATTTCTCAGGCTATTACAACTAATGGTCAGCCAGACTGTCAGGGAAAAGTCCAGAAAGTCGAAGACGCACGTGAGAGGCGTATAATGTTTTATAAAGCTAAAGCAGGGGATTTGGTATTCTTTAATCAGAATTTTAGCGCTGTCGGTGAAAGATTTATTGCGCCGTACGCTTGGCTTTACCCATCACCGCCCGCCGATAATGCTGGAACGGCACCGTGATAATTTGAATGAAAAGTGGATCGACGATGTTGCCCGGGTGGCTCCGTCTATGAGGATTGACGAATGACGGCTCAGATCATCGAAATTGCGGGCCAGCGGATGGCGGTGATGCCAGTCGCGGTATACGAACGCTTGTGCGAGGCGATCGAAGATCGCAGCGATGGCGATGCTGCGGCCGCTGCCGAGACGCGACGCCGGGATGGTGAAGAGTATGTTTCTGCGGCAATTCTCGATCGCATGCTCGCGGGCGAAAGCCCTCTGCGCGTATGGCGGCAGCATCGCGAACTTACCTTGGCAGCGCTGGCCGAGAAATCGGGCGTGTTGAAATCGACTATATCAGAGTTGGAGAACGCCAAGGCGCAGGGCAAGCCCAGCACTTGGCGAGCGCTCGCGGATGCGCTGAGGGTGCTGGTGGACGATATTCTGCCGGCAACCTGATGCCCCGCTACGTCGCCTTCCTCGGCAGCATCAATGTCGGCGGCAATCGCCTCGCGATGGCCGATCTGCGCCATGCTTTCGAGCGCGAGGGGCTCGAGAACGTCGAGACGGTGGTGGCGAGCGGCAATGTGCTGTTCGACTATGACCAGCGGCCGAGCGACGGGTTGGAGGATTTGCTCGCGCATGTGCTGGCGGATCGGTTCGACATTGCCGGCTTTGCGGCGGTGCGTGATCGCGGCGAGTTGGCGCAGGTAGTGGCGGGCAACCCGTTCCTCGCGGATGGCGAGGAAAACAAGGTCCACACGCTGTTTCTCAGCAGCCCGGTCGATCCGGGCAACTTCGCGGCGCTGTGTGCCGCTTACGCAGGGTGCGGGCCGGAAAGGCTGGCAAGCGGGGACCGGGCGCTCTATATCGACTATGTGTCAGGGGTGGCGGGCAGCCGGCTGACGAACGGGTTTATCGAGCGACGTTTGGGGTGCCGGGGAACGGCCCGCAATGCACGCTCACTGGCCCGCATCCTGGCCAAGATGGACGAATAGGGATCATGCGACCGGTTGCAACGGCTGAAACGCGCTCGGTTCGCCTGCTCAAGGTAGGCGAGCAGGTGCGCCATGTGCTGTCGCAATTGCTGATGCGCGGGCAGGTCCATGATGAGGTGCTGTCGGCGGCGTCGGTTTCGGTAACCGAGGTGCGGATGTCGCCCGACCTGCGGCTGGCAATCGTGTTCGTGAAGCCGTTGTTGGGGGCCAACGAAGAGCTGGTGCTCAAGGCTCTGCGTACCCATACCGCGTTTTTTCAGAAGGAAGTCGCCAGCCGGCTGAAGCTGCGCTACGCGGCGAAGATCCGTTTTGTCGGCGATGAAAGCTTCGATGTCGCCAGCCACATCGACAAGCTGTTGTCCGACCCGCGTGTCGCCCGTGATCTCGACGACGAATAGTGAGTGATGGCCAAGCTTCATTTCTACTATGCCAGCATGAACGCGGGAAAATCGACCAATCTGCTGCAGGCCGAATTCAATTACCGCGAACGCGGCATGGCGACAATGCTGTGGACCGCGGCGATCGATCGGCGGAGCGGGCGCGCTGCCGACACTGGGCCGGCAATCGTCAGCCGCATCGGGCTGACCGCGCCGGCGCATGGTTTTACCGGGGATACCGATCTGTTCGCCGCCTTTGCTGCTGAACAGGCAGTGGGTCGATTGTCCTGCGTGCTGGTGGACGAAGCTCAGTTTCTTGTCCCCGCGCAAGTCTGGCAACTGGCGCGAATCGCCGATGATGGCGAGGTTCCGGTGCTATGCTATGGCTTGCGCAGCGATTTTCGTGGGAACCTGTTTCCGGGATCGGCGGCGTTGCTCGGGATTGCCGACGAACTGACTGAATTGAAGGCGGTCTGTCATTGCGGCGCCAAGGCGACGATGAACCTGCGCGTCGACGACAGCGGCGCCCCGGTCCGCCAGGGCGAACAGACCGAAATCGGCGGCAACGATCGCTATGTCGCGCTGTGCCGCCGGCATTTTGCGCAGGCGCTGGATTTGCACGGCACCCGCCTGGAGCATGGCGCATGAACGACACGCTGTTCGACGCGGCCACGCTGATCCTGCCGCTGGTGTTTGCGATCGTCTGTCATGAAGTTTCGCATGGTGCGGTGGCGCGGCTGTTGGGGGATCGCACCGCCGAAAAGCAGGGGCGGCTGACGCTGAACCCGGTCGTCCATGTCGATCCGGTCGGCACGGTGATCTTTCCCGGCCTGCTGGCGCTGGTGCATCTGCCGGTATTCGGCTGGGCCAAGCCGGTGCCGGTCGATGCCCGCCGGCTGCGCAATCCGCGTTGGGGGATGCCGCTGGTGGCCGCGGCCGGGCCGACGAGCAATCTGCTGCTGGCGGTGCTGGCTGCAATCTGCATCGGCTTGTTTGCGCGTAACGGGATCGTTGCAAATGGATCGAAGGAAGGGCTCGCTGCGTTCACGCTGGCCAATCTGGGCAATTTTCTGGCGGTCAATCTTTCGCTGGCGCTGTTCAACCTGTTGCCGATCCCGCCGTTCGATGGTTCGCATATACTGGAAGGCGTGCTGCCGCGGCCCCTGGCGCGCCGATATGCTGCGATGCGGCGGGGCGGGATGTTGCTGGTCATCCTGCTGCTTGTGGTATTGCCCCGGCTGATCCACGGGTTCGATCCGGTAGGTACGCTGGTCGGCCCCCCGTTCGAATGGCTGTTCAACCATTACCTGGCGCTTGCCAACCTTATTGCAGGCGTACACTGACAGCTTGCCCAATGGCTGGATCATTCTCGACAAGCCCCTCGGCCTGGGTTCCACCCAGGCCGTAGCCGCAGTTAAGCGCAATCTGCGCGCCGCAGGTTATGACAAGGGCGTAAAGGTCGGTCATGGCGGCACGCTCGACCCGCTGGCGACCGGCGTGCTGCCGATCGCCGTCGGCGAGGCGACCAAGCTCTGCGGGCGGATGCTCGATGCCAGCAAGGCCTACGCCTTTACCGTCGATTTCGGAGCAGAGACCGATACGCTCGATCTGGAAGGCGCGGTGATTGCAACCTGCGACCAGCGCCCTTCGCGAGACGCGCTCAGCGCGCTGCTGGCCAACTTCACCGGGCCGATCGAGCAGGTTCCACCCAGCTATTCGGCGATCAAGGTCGATGGCCAGCGTGCTTATGACCGAGCGCGCGCCGGTGAAGTGGTGGCGATGAAGACGCGGTCTGTCACCGTACATTCGCTGGTGCTGGACGAAGGTCCTCCTCCCCCGGAAGGGGGAGGTTGGGTGGGGGTGTAC
>CAXTOI010000257.1:0-2337 GCA_964245645.1 uncultured Novosphingobium sp.
CACCCAACTTAGCAACCCTGACAGAGTCAGCCTCAGCGAGGGCTGGTATAAGGTGACTCGCCGGTTTGGTGATGCCGACTGCATCGCTATAGGTCGCGTCGCAAGTTCAAATCATTCGGCAGACACATGGCGCGCAAACATTCGAAAAATGATCCCTACGGTGAGTTGAACCGGGCGGACGAGGCTCCAGCGGCGGCGGTCCCGTGCTGGCTGTGCAGCCGGCCGATCGGCAAGACCATTGTCTGGCACCATCCCGTGCCCAAGAGCCGCGGCGGGCGCGATGTCGTGCCGATGCACCCGATTTGCCAGCAGACACTGATCGCGAATTTCACCAATTCCGAACTGCAGCGCCATGGGATGGATGTGGAGGCTCTGCTGGTCAACCCGGCGGTGCGCAAATTCGTCGATTGGGTGGCGAACAAGGATCCCGATTTCACTGCGACCACGGCGAAGAAGCAGCGCTGATTTTTCGATTATACGGTTGGTGCCAAGCACCGGCCCTTTGATATCTTGGTTGTATTTATTTAGGGAAGCTCTGATTAGGTGCGTTATCGATCAGAGGGTGCCTAAAATATTCTCGTCAGCCCGGCCTTGAACCGGGCCGAGGCTGCCTTTTTGCACCGGACAGGCAAAGAAAGAAGCCCAAGCCCGGGTCGAGCCCGGGCCGACGGGGGGGTGTTATCTTGGTGAAGCTCCGACTTGATCAGAGGTTCCTTAGGTATGGCACATACGCGCAGGGTATGGCTTTGACCGCCCTTGCCCGTCTTCAACTGGACATTCTGACGACCAGCTTCGGCTCGATCACCACCGACGGCGCGTCTTCGCCGCGGATCCGGCGGATCAGCCGATCGACCAGCAGGCTGGCGCCGCGCGGCAGATCCTGCGCGATGGTGGACAGGCGCGGCACCGTGTGTTCGCCGATGGCCAGCCCGCCATAGCCGATCACGCGCGCATCGCCGGGGATGCGCAGTCCATACTCGGACAGCATTCGCAGCGCCCCCATCGCGATGAAATCGGACGCGGCGACGATCCCCTGCTGCTGGTCGGGTGCGGAAGCGAACAGATGGGCGATATCAGGGTGCGATGCCTGCGCTACATAGTCCGCAGGCAGCACGCTCAGGCCTTCTTCCAGCCGCGCCCGCCGCATCGCATCGCGGCAGCCGGCAAGCCGCTGGTCGACCTCCAGGCTATCCGGCCCGCCGATGAACGCAATTCGCCGACAACCGCGATCGATCAGATGGCTTGCCGCCAGGTCGCCGCCCAGTCGATTGTCCGAGCCGATCGAGCAATGCAACTGGCCTTCGCTGTGCCCACCCCAGACCACCAGCGGTCGGTAGCGTGCCGCAAGTTCGTCCAGCATGGTCATCTGACTCGACTGGCCGATGACGATCAGGCCATCGACCCGGCCTGAATCGACGTAATTCTCCAGCCAGTTCCGGTCGTTGGGGAAGACCCGCGACAGCACCAGATCATAGCCATTCTCGGTGAGCGCGTCCGCCAGCAGGCCCAGCATCGTGATCAGGAACGGGTCCGACATGTTTCGCCCCATCTCGTTCGATCCCATCTCGTGCGATCCCGTCTCTTTCGACAGGGGGATCACCACACCGATGGCGCCGGTACGCTGGATGCGCAGATTTCGCGCCATGATATTGGGACGAAAGCCGTGTTCGCTGGCCAATGCCTGGACTTTTTCGCGGGTTCGCAGGCTGATCAGTTCGGAGCCCGCCAAGGCGCGCGATACCGTGCCGGGAGACACGCCAGCCAGATCGGCCAAATCCTTGATGTTACGTAGTCGATTCATATAACGCCCTGTGTAAGGCGACCATCCCCTGCACACTTTATTCTTTTTCTTGAATTAATTGCAAGCCGTTTCTCATAATTAACTTTATTAAGTTATGCAACAATTATGTTGTCGCGCAGCAACCATCTGCGGGCGAGCGGGTTGTTGCAGCTTCAGGCCGTGTTGCCAAAGACTGCGGCACGGAGAAGCTCTGTACGTCATGACTTGGGATATCGGCGCGTCTGCCGGCAATCAGTTCGCCGGGCGGCATGATCCCACCGGTTTACGTCCGGCCGGGGCCTGATTTCATGCGTAACCAGGCGAGGCTAGAATCTTCCGACTGACGTCGAATCGATGTCCCGCTCCGGAAAAGACACTAGCCGGCCGCCCCATGACAATGCTTGTACTTGACTCCCGAGCCACAAGGGCATGGTGCGTTGCGCGACAAGCCGGTGCCGGCATAAGGGTCGCCCCCCGCGCCGCCCACCACGCCAGGCGCGCCGGCCAGTGCCCCCAGCACCGACTCGCCGCCGATTAGCGGGCCGGCATCGTTCTCG
>CAXTOI010000257.1:2347-5409 GCA_964245645.1 uncultured Novosphingobium sp.
TCGCCGGTAAACGGATCGACACGTGTGGCAAGCAGATCCGGCGAGGTGAGAAAGTCCGGTAATTCGGGCAAGTCCATGCCCTGGTTCTGGAAACGGATCTCGCTGGTGGACAGAATCCGGGTGACGTCCTCGCGAATCGTGTCCAGCATTCGCTCGAACAGGGTGAACGCCTCTTGCTTGTACTCGTTGATCGGCGTTTTCTGGGCATAACTTCGCAGGAACACCACCTGGCGCAGCGCGTCGAGCGTGGCGAGATGCTCCTTCCAGTAATGATCCAGCCGCTCCAGGAGCACGCTTTTTTCGATCTGGCGCCAGATCGGCGCATCCGCTGTGGATACCTTGGCCGCCATATGCGCGTCGGCGGCTTCGGCCAAATGCTGTTCGATCGTTTCGGGATCGATCCCATCTTCAGCCAGCCATGCGTTTGTCGGCGGCACGAAGCCCAGCACTTCGGGTACGCGCGCGTTCAGCCCGTCCATATCCCAGGCCTCGGGATACGATCCCGGCGGGCAGGCTGCGCCGACCAGCGCGTTCACCGTGTCACGCCGCATGTCGAGCACCACATCGTCCACCGCGTCGGCATCCATGATCTCGGCGCGTTGCTCGTAGATCACCTTGCGCTGGTCGTTCATCACGTTGTCGTATTCGACGACCTGCTTGCGGATGTCGTAATTGCGCGCCTCGACCTTCTTCTGCGCGGTCTCGATCGCCTTTGACAGCCATTTCGAGCCGATCGCCTCGCCTTCGCCCAGATTCGAATTCATCAGCCGCGAGAACATCGTGTCGGGGCCGAAGATACGCAGCAGGTCGTCTTCCAGGCACAGGTAAAAGCGCGAGAGGCCGGGATCGCCCTGGCGGCCCGAGCGTCCGCGCAACTGGTTGTCGATGCGGCGGCTCTCGTGGCGCTCGGTGCCGATCACGCACAATCCGCCGGCAGCCAGCACCTTGGCCTTGTCCTCTGCCACTTCGGCCTTGATCCGGGCGATCGCGGCCTCGCGTTCGGCGCCTTCGGGCATGTCGCGCAATTCGTCATCGGTGCGGAATTCGACATTGCCGCCCAGCTGGATATCGGTGCCGCGCCCGGCCATGTTGGTGGCGATCGTCACCGCGCCCAGGCTGCCCGCCTGCGCGACGATATGCGCTTCGCTCTCATGGAACCGCGCATTCAGCACATTGTGCTTCACGCCTTGTTCCTTGAGATATTCGGACAGCAATTCCGACTTTTCGATCGACACCGTACCCACCAGCACCGGCTGGCCGGTGTCGTAGCGATCGCGGATCAGTTGGGCGATCGCCTTGAACTTGTCGGTGGTGTTCTTGTAGAACTCGTCTTCCTCATCGATTCGCTTGACCGGTACATTGGTGGGGATCGTGACTACGTTGATCTTGTAGATGTCGAAAAATTCCGCCGCTTCGGTAGCCGCGGTCCCGGTCATGCCGGCGATCTTGGGATACATGCGGAAATAATTCTGGAAAGTGATCGAGGCCATCGTCTGGTTCTCGGGCTCGATCTGGACCGCTTCCTTGGCCTCCACCGCCTGGTGCAGCCCGTTCGACCAGCGCCGGCCGTCCATCATCCGCCCGGTGAATTCGTCGATGATGATGATCTTGCCGTCCTTGACGATATAATCGATATCGCGGCGGAACATGACGTTGGCCTTCAACGCCTGGTCGAGATGGTGCACCACCTGGGTGTTCTCGATATCGTAGAGGTTGTTGCCGGTGAGCAGCCCGGCGTCTTCCAGCATGCGCTCCACCCGCTCGACGCCGTCTTCGGTCAGCGAGATCGACTTGGTCTTTTCGTCCGCCTCGTAATCGGCAGGCACGATCCGTTTCACGATCGCATCGACCGAAACGTAGAGGTCGCTCTTGTCGTCGGTCGGGCCGGAGATGATCAGCGGCGTACGCGCTTCGTCGATCAGCACCGAATCAACCTCGTCGACCACTGTGTAACTGAATGGGCGGTGGACCATCTGGCTGCGCTCATGCTTCATATTGTCGCGCAGGTAATCGAAGCCGAGTTCGTTGTTGGTCGCGTAAGTGATGTCGCTGTTATAGGCCTCTCGCCGCGCGTTTTCGTCGAGATTGGGCACGATCACGCCGACGGTCAGGCCGAGGTACTGGTAGATCTGCCCCATCCAGTCGGCATCGCGCCGCGCGAGGTAGTCGTTCACGGTCACGACATGGACGCCCTTGCCTTCCAGCGCGTTGAGGTAGACCGCGAGCGTCGCCACCAGCGTCTTGCCCTCGCCGGTGCGCATTTCGGCAATTTCACCACGATGCAGGACGATGCCGCCGATCATCTGGACATCGAAGTGGCGCATGCCGAGAACGCGGCGCGAGGCCTCGCGCACGGTAGCAAAGGCTTCGGGGAGAAGATCGTCGAGGGTAGCGCCCGCCGAGAGCGCAGCGCGGAACTTGGCCGTCTGGGCCTGCAGCTGCTCGTCGCCGAGCGCCTGAAGCTGCGCCTCGAAACCCGCTATCTGCTGGACGAGCTTGTCGAGCGATTTGACGTAACGATCGTTGGACGAGCCGAACAGGGCCTTGGCAATTGCACCGAGCATGGGAATCCAGTAATCAATAATCAGTGATCTGGGATCAGTGATATAGGAGCTTGAGCCGCCAGCGAGCGACCGGTGGGGGGAACGTCCGGCCTGGTTACTTATGCGCGCGGTCGATGCCGATCAGTACGCCGGGCCGGGCGCCGATTTGCGCAGCCGGGAGACGCAAGGCAGGACCCATGGCCTGCGCTGCGGGGGCACGCTGAACCGCCGATAGGGCCGCTACGCGAACCGCGCTGTCTGTAGCCGCGCCAACAGGAGCCGGGGCGCCGATCTGGGTGTCATGCGCTGCGCACAGCCGCGCCTGCGCCGGAGCGCCTTGGACGGCAAGGCCCGATACGAGGGCAAGCAACGAGAGCAGGAGGCGGATCATCGGCGCGGGATATAAGCAAGCATTGCTGGCGCGTCCAGTGCGGGCCGGTCGGGCAGCAGGGCAATTGCACATGGCGCGAATGCTATTGGGCAGGAGCTTCCCTTCCCGCTTGCGGGAGGGGCTAGGGG
>CAXTOI010000258.1:0-5366 GCA_964245645.1 uncultured Novosphingobium sp.
GAGGGAGAGGATGTGGCGACCGCCTAGCTCGCGATGCACCTCCGCGCTCCCGCCATCGTCTGCGCCGCCCGCGCCCACGCCGAAGTCGGCGTCATCGTCCGCCTGCTCACGCTCGATCACGGCCTGATCGGCGCTTACGTCGCGGGCGGTCGCGGGCGTCACCTGCGCCCGGTGGTCATTCCCGGCAATCTGGTCGAGGCCGAATTGCATGCCCGTGCCGATGGCCGGATGCCCTCTGCCCGCGTCGAACTGGTCGCCAGCCGTGGACCGTGGCTGAGCGAGCCCTTGCCCGCCGCGGCGATCGCCTGGGTCACCGCAGTGACCGCCTCGGCATTGCCCGAGCGCCATGCCTACCCCGCGCTCCATGCTGCGCTGGAGGCGGTGCTGGACGCCATCTGCCAGGCGTCCTCGGCGCGCGGCTGGATGCCGGGGATGTGTGCCTATGAGGCCCTGCTGCTCCGCGAACTCGGCTATGGCGATCACCGCGCACAGGACGACCGAGGCGATTGGCCGAACCAGCTCGCCGCGTTCGACCGCATGGGCAAGGCGCTGGCCCGCTACCCGCTTGCCGATCGACGCGGCGATGTTATGGCGTCGCGCGCACTGCTGCGGGAGCGGCTGGGGCGTATCCAGGGCACGAGCTAACGGAATTCCAACCATGAAAATCGCTGTTTTCGCCGGTGACGGCATCGGCCCCGAAGTCACCCGCGAAGCCGTTCGCGTGCTGCGGGCGCTCGGCCTGAACGATCTCGAACTGATCGAAGGCGATGTCGGCGGCGTGGCGTGGCGCAAGCATGGTCATCCGCTCCCGGCGGAAACGCTGGCCATAGCCCGCGCCGCCGATGCCATCCTGTTTGGCGCGGTCGGCGATTTCACGTGCGATACGCTCGATCGGCACTTGCGCCCCGAACAAGCGATCCTTGGCTTGCGCAAGGAACTCGGCCTGTTCGCCAATCTGCGTCCCGCAAAGCTTTTCAATGGCTTGGAGGATTGTTCTGCGCTGCGCCCCGAAGTCGCCAGCCAGATCGATCTGCTCATCGTGCGCGAACTCAACGGCGATGTCTATTTCGGCGAAAAGGGCACGAAGACCCTGCCCGATGGCCGCCGCCAGGGCTGGGACCTGATGTCCTACGCCGAAGATGAAGTTCGCCGCATTGCCGAAATCGCCTTCAAGGCCGCGCAAGGGCGGCGCAAACGACTGTGCAGCGTCGACAAGGCCAACGTCCTGGAGACCAGCCAATTGTGGCGCGATGTGGTGATCGAAGTTTCTGCCGGCTATCCCGATGTCGCGCTCAGCCACATGTATGTCGATAATGCGGCGATGCAGCTGGTGCGCAATCCGGGGCAGTTCGACGTGATCGTCACCGGCAATCTGTTCGGCGATATCCTGTCCGACCAGGCGAGCATGTGCGTCGGCTCGATCGGCCTGCTCGCGTCGGCTGCATTGGCGGAGGGAACCATGGGGTTGTACGAGCCGATCCACGGGTCCGCGCCCGATATCGCCGGGCAGGACAAGGCCAATCCGATGGCCTGCATCCTGTCGGCGGCGATGCTGCTGCGCCACAGCTTCGGACTTGAGGAACCGGCAGCGCGGATCGAGAACGCGGTGGCCAAGGCGCTGGCGGCAGGCATTCGTGGTGCCGATCTGGGCGGCCATCATGGCACCGCAGAAATCGGCAACGCCGTAATAAATAACATTAACTATATCTGATAAACTGTTGTGGAAACGTTTTTCCTGGTTGTTCTAATAGCTTAACTCGCTTATCATAGTCACGTTCCAACCCGGTGCCCCGCCGGCCTGGCGAGGACGTGTTGCATGCCCCCACCTGGATTTTACAGTCCGCCGCAATTTCAAGAGGATGGAGCGGCTTTTGAAGGTGGTGCGGGTGATCGCCTGGGCGGTCGTAGAAGGCTGCGGAACCGGCCCCTGGCTCTGCAACGGTTACTCGATAGCCTGAACGATCAGGCGAAATCGACCGCCCGAATTGTCGCTGCGCTGTTCACCGCGTCGGCTCTGCTCAATGTCCTTGTCGGCGTGCTCGTCTGCTACCGCAGCAATCCCGAAGCGCTCGATTGGGACGAAACCGAATATTGGGACATGGCGGGTGGGATTCTGGGGGGCGCCTGGGATTTCGGCGAGCGCCGGACGATCGGTTTTCCGCTGATCATTGCCGCGCTGCGGCTCGTCGCGAACAATTTTCTGTTCGTCCAAATCAGCCTTTCGATCATCGCCGCCTTGTCCGCCCCCTTGCTCTATTGCCTGGTGCGCCGCATCGGCGGTACGCCCGGGCTGGGGCTTTTGGCCGGTATCCTGATAACTTTATGGCCGGCGCAGTTGTTCCTGGCGACGTCGTTATATAGCGAAACCGTCGCCTTGCCTTGTTTCCTGCTGTTCCTGCTGCTCCTGCCCCCCGGTTCGCGCGTGATCGGTGCCGATGGGCAATGGCCCGGCCGCTGGCAAACGAGCGCGGCGGGTCTAGCCGGATTGGCGTTGGGGCTGTGCGCACAGATCCGGCCGATGTATCTGCTGTTTCTGCCGCTTGCGCTGATCATCCCGTTTCTGGAGGAGCAGTCGCGCCGCCTCGCGACCAGAACGGCGCTTCTGGTTGCACTCGGTTTTGCGGTCATCGTGCTGCCATGGTCCGCGCTGATGAGCGTTCGCCATGGCGAGTTGATCATCCTGACCGCAAACGGCGGCGAAACCCTGGCCGGCGGCTTGAACCCGCGGCTGGTGGCGATGCCCGATACCGACCAGCGTTTGGCCAATCGCGATACCTGGGTCGGGCCGGGCAAATGGCTGCCGCCGCAGAACACCGGCTATCTCTTGCCGAGCGAAGCGCATTTGCCTTATCCGGCGATGTCGCGGCTGCTGCGCCAGCGCAGCGTCGCCTGGATAGTTGGAAATCCAGGCGAATCGGCGCGAATCGAATTGTGCAAGCTTGCCTATATGTGGGGATTTTATCCATGGCGCGGCGATGATCCACTCAGGTTGCTCGCCGGCAATCTGCCGATCCTGGCGCTGCTGGCGGGCGTGCTGGTCACCGCGCTGCGCCGGCCGGTGCCGTGGCTGGCGCTGGCGCGACTATGGACCGTCCCACTGTTTGTGACTGGCATTGCCCTGATCAGCTGGGGCAGTTGGCGGTTTCGCCAACCGGCCGATGCCGCGCTGATCGCCTTATGCATCATCGCGGCGAGTGTGGCACCGCGTCGGCCGGTCGGCGCGTTCAAGCAATAACGACGGCTATGCGTCACCGCGGGTTGCAGCATTCAGACGAATGACCACCGGTTTTCACGCAATGCTTTAAAGGGCTTATCTTAGTCGGTCAGGCTGTCTAAAGCCTTGGGTTCTGCCATGCAGACGTTCCGGAGAATTACCTCGATGCTGCAACTTGCCATTGTCCTGCCGACCTTGAACGAGCGAAAGAACCTGCGCCCTCTGGTCGATCGGCTCGACGCGGCATTGGCGGGTATTGCCTGGGAAGCTATTTTCGTCGACGACAACAGCGCCGACGGCACAGCCGATGAAGCGCGCACGATCAGCCTGTCCGATCCGCGGGTGCGCTGCATCCAGCGCATCGGGCGGCGCGGGCTCGCCAGCGCGGCGATCGAGGGCATGTGCGCCACTGCCGCGCCGATCGTCGCGGTGATGGATGCCGATCATCAGCATGATCCCAATCTGCTGCCCGGCATGCTGGCGGCAGTGGCAAGCGGCGACTATGATGTCGCCTATGCCTCGCGCTTTGCCCAGGGGGCCAGTACCGAGGCCTGGGGCCGGCCCGATCGGGTGAAGGCCAGCGGCTTTGCCAACTCGCTCGCGCGCAAGGTCACCGGGGTGGAATTATCCGATCCGATGAGCGGTTATTTCATGTTGCGCGCCGAAATTCTGCGCGCCGATGCCGGCCGGCTGTCGGGCGTGGGTTTCAAGATCCTGCTCGACATCCTGGCGACGGTGAACACGCCGCTGCGCATCAAGGAGTTTCCGCTGAATTTTGCCGCGCGCGCCGAAGGCGAAAGCAAGCTCGACCGCACCGTGGTGTTCGAATTCCTGGTCGGGCTGTATGACAAATGGCTGGGGCGCTTCATCCCCACTCGCTTTGCCCTGTTCGGCACAGTGGGCGCGGCCGGCGTCGCGGTGCAGTTCGGCGCGTTATGGATCTTGCTGCACCTGGTAATGGGGCGGCAGTTCGCCATAGATGAATGGTCAGGCGCCACCCGCTTCAACATCGCCAATACGCTGGCGGCGGTGGTGGCGATGAGCTTCAACTTTGTGCTCAACAACGAACTCACCTATGCCGACAAACGCCTCCGCGGCTTCGTGCCGGTGCTGCGCGGCTGGGCAAAATTCGGGCTGACCTGCTCGCTGGGCCTGCTCACCAACGTCGGCTCCGCCGCCTTGCTCAAGGCGATGGGATTCCACCAGCTGGTCGCGGTGCTGACCGGGATCGTGCTGGGCTCGGTTTGGAATTTCGCCTTGAGCTCGAAGTTCGTCTGGGGCAAATATTAGCCAAACGCTATATACGCTTGAAATATCGGATGAAAATGCTGGATCATCCGCGCTGCCAACACCTTGGTCTGTCGGAGCCTGTCCCGAGTTTGGTTTAAGAAGGCTGTGCTTGCGCAAGATCTCGCTGCCCGGCGAAGCTCCTTAACCTCGCTCGAGCAGCTTGAGCCGATCCTTATTGCTGGCCAGCATCGCCGCTGGCCCCGCTCGTCGGCTTACCTCCTCGCGGCACCAGCGGCGCAGTGTCTCTGCCGTGCAGCCGATCTTGCCAGCATTGGAGGTCATCGCCGCCCATTCCAAGCCATAATCGGCCCGACGCTCACTAACCATCCGGACCGCTCGTTCGTGGACCTCAGGGCGAAAACTTGTTCGTCGTCTTGCTCATGGTAGCTCCATCTTTTCACAGATAGGAGCGTCCGGAAAACCCGGACGCTTCAACGCCTATGGCTAATAAATCAACACATGGTCTTTGTATTGTTACCGGCGAAGGTAATCTGCTGTCTGGACCCACGTCTCTGCTCTGTGGCCCACGAAAGAGGGCGATGGCTTACTGGAGAAATCCCACGGGGCGTTATGGTATCGCGTCGCGTTGTTATTCAGAAGCGCAAGGATCAGGATGAAGACGGGATTGGGCTGATCCAGTAAGCCCGTGCCAAAATGGTTGCCGACCCTGTTAAGTGGCGTGCAGTGCACAAAAATGTGTTGCAGGAGATGACGTCTTAGGTCCCTTGATTCGCGAGCAATGAGATGCCGGCTGACATGGTTTCAAGATCAACGCTGGGTGCGCGGCTGGAAGCAGCTGAAGGACGCCCGATCGTGTCCCGGCGTGTGGTGTAGGTTCCGGCGGTAGCGCTGCTGGCCGGAC
>CAXTOI010000259.1:0-5360 GCA_964245645.1 uncultured Novosphingobium sp.
AGCAGGGTGATGGCGCGCAGCACATTGGCGCCGATCAGCGGTTTGTAGACATTGAGTTCCAATTGCCCCTGCATGCCCCCGATCGAGACCGCCGCATGACAGCCCATCACTTGCGCGGCGACCATCGTCAGCATCTCGCATTGCGTGGGATTGACCTTGCCCGGCATGATCGAGCTGCCCGGCTCGTTGGCAGGTAGCCTCAGTTCGCCGATACCGGCGCGCGGGCCCGAGGCGAGCAGGCGAATATCGTTGGCGATCTTGGTCAGCGCGCCGGCCAGCGTGGCCAGCATCGCCGACACCGCGACCAGCGCATCGTTGCTGGCCAAAGCCTCGAAGCTGTTGCTGGCGGGTTGGCACTCCAGCCCGGTCAGGCGGCTGATCTCCACGGCGAAGTCCTGGGCAAAACCGGGCGGGGCGTTGAGCCCGGTGCCGACCGCCGTACCGCCCTGCGCCAGTGCGAGCAGGTCAGGCAGGGTATGACCGAGCCGGCGCCGGGCCTTGGCGATCTGTTCGGCATAGCCGGAGAATTCCTGGCCCAGGGTCAGCGGGGTAGCATCCTGGAGATGGGTGCGTCCGATCTTGACGATGTTCACCCAGGCCTCGGCCTTGCTCTGCAACTCGTCGTGAAATGCCGCCAGCGCCGGATCGAGTTCGTCCACCAGCGCCTGCGCGGTGGCAAGATGCATTGCAGTGGGAAAGCTGTCGTTGGACGACTGCGACATGTTGACGTGATCGTTCGGATGGACCGGCGACTTGCCGCCGCGCTGCCCGGTCAGGATCTCGTTGGCGCGGCCGGCAATGACCTCGTTGACGTTCATGTTGGTTTGCGTGCCCGATCCGGTCTGCCAGATCACCAGCGGAAACTGGTCATCGAGCTGTCCGCTCGCCACTTGCGCGGCGGCGGTCACGATCGCGCCGGCAATCTCGGGATCGAGGCCATGCCGACGATTGACGCAGGCCGCCGCGATTTTGACCCGAGCAAGCGCGTGAACGATCGCCATCGGCATGCGTTCCTGCGCTCCGAAGGGGAAATTCAGCAAACTGCGCTGGGTCTGCGCGCCCCAGTATTTGTCGGCGGGCACTTCGATCTTGCCGAGGGTGTCGCCCTCTTTCCGCGTGTTACCAGCCATCAGCATTCTCGCGATCAGAGGGTTGTCGGTCCAGCACAGGCGTTCGAGGCGCGAGCGTTGGAATGGTGTTCCGACGTTGTAGCAGGCATTATCCTGCGGCCAGAGGGTGTTTACCACGATTGTTGCCGGGGCGCGGTCACGGCCGCCGGCCATCCCGGCATTCAGCAGTCGAAACAGCCATTTATCTCCCCCAGGTAGCTATTATATTCGCGGTGTCGCCAGCGACTCATAGGTCAATTCGTCGAGCAGGGCCTGGCGGTCCTGTGGGTCCGCCTGATCGATCGGTTCGAGCACGCTGGATGGACCGCCGAGGAATGCCAGCAGGTCGCGCGTCAGCCGCGCCGTCTGAGTCGCGAACACGCCATGTGGCTCGCCGTCATATTCGATGAGCGTTGCCTGGCTGACCGCGCCGGCTACCACCCGGCTGGTGGCGTCGATCGCCACGGTCTTGTCGGCGGTGCCGTGGATGACCAGCGTCGGCACGGTGAAGTCGGCCAGGTCCGGGCGGAAGTCGGTGTGGCCAAACGCCTGCGCTGCCGCCAGGGTAGGATGCAGGCCAGCTTGCATTGCGGTGTTCCAGGCTGCGTCCATGACTTCGCTGCTGACCGGGCTGGTGAGTAGCCCGGCGCCGAAAAAGTCCTTCAGGAAACCGCGCAGGAAATGGGGGCGATCGTGGCGCAAGCCATCGTCGATCTGCTGGAGCGTGGCTTCGGGCGTGCCATGCGGATTGTCGTCGGTCTGCAACAGGTAAGGTACGATCGAACTGATCAGGGCGACCTGGCTGACGCCTTTGCCGCCGTGGCGCGACAGATAGCGGGCAACCTCGCCGCCGCCCATCGAGAAACCTACCAGCGCCACATCCTGCGTGGCGTCTTGCGATTGCATGACATCGGCCAGATCATCGGCGAAAGTGTCGTAGTCATAGCCGCGCCACGGCTGATCGGAGCGGCCGAAGCCCCGGCGGTCATAGGCGATGGCGCGGTAGCCAGCTTCAGCGAGCGCCAGCGCCACCGGATCCCAGGAGTCGCCCGAGAGTGGCCAGCCGTGAATCAACACGACGGGCCGGCCGCTGCCCCAGCTCTTTACAAAAAGCCGGGCACCATCCCGTGTTTCGATCAGCGGCATATCGGGAAGACCTCATGCAACAATAGTCGTAACGCTAAAGCTTGGGCGAGCAAATGGTTCCCGCCAGGCAATCGATTTCGAAGCGTGCATTAATACCTAATAAATTGTTGCACAACAGATAATATTTATACAATCTATAATTGATAATACCATCAGATCTGTTGCACGATTCTGGGCAGAGGCGATGCACAAAGCGACTATCTGGCCGGCTGCCTTCATCGATCAGCATGCCAGAGTAATGGCTTCATGGAATACACCAGATGGGCAAAAATTTATACAAATCTGTCGCAATTGTTGCCGCTATGGGATCAGATTCGCGTTCTGGCCGTTGCAGCTTCCAAGTGGATTTGCTGGAGGACCTTACCGTGCTGATCAAAGCAGGTTTCAATATTGAATTCGGCACCGGCGCGCCCGTGCCGATGAGTGCCTTGTTGAGCGTTCATCCCTCGCGCAATCGTGACCTGATCACGCCGCATCGCATCATCACTTCGCCGAACGTGCCGATGTATGATTATCTCGACAGCTTCGGCAATGTCGCCACGCGGCTGACCTTGCCGGCCGGCGGCGCGACGATCAGCACTGAATTCGTCATGGCCGATGATGGCCAGCCCGACCGCCCGGCCCCCGATGTGCCGGTTACCCCGGTACAGGATTTGCCCGACGACGTCTTGCCGTTCCTGCTCGCCAGCCGCTATTGCGAGACCGAGCGGCTGATGGATACGGCGTGGAACCTGTTCAATGGCATGAACTCGGCGCGCCGGCAGGTCGAGGCGATCGTCGACTGGGCGCATAACCATATCACTTTCGGCTATCATTTCGCCCGCAAGACCCGCACCGCTTGGGAAGGATATCAGGAACGTGTCGGCGTATGCCGTGATTACGCGCATCTGGCGGTGACGCTGTGCCGCTGCATGAACATCCCGGCGCGCTATTGCACCGGCTATCTGGGCGACATCGGCGTGCCGCTGGTCGATGCGCCGATGGATTTCAGCGCCTGGTTCGAAGTGTTTGTCGATGGGCAGTGGTACACCTACGATGCCCGCCACAATGCGCCACGCATCGGCCGCATCGTCATGGCCAAGGGCCGCGACGCCACCGACGTAGCGATCACGACTTGTTTCGGCAGCTCCTGGTTGAACAAATTCGAAGTGACGACGCTGGAGATGATCGAGGAGCCCAAGCAACTGTTAGAGGCAGCTTGAGCCGGGGAAATCGCCTGGATCAGATTGCCTTGATCTTGATCGAATGATGCACCCTGACGATACTCGAATACATCAGCGTTATAAGTTCTGCCTGGCGAGTGGTCCCGGTTTTCCTGAATATCTGCTTGAGTACGCTGCGGCCGGTTTGCTCCTTGATCCGCAACTTCTCCGCAGACTCCGCCAGGCACCTCCCGCTCGCCAGCAGGCAAGCGAGTTTCGTCTCGGACGAGGTGAGTTGGTAGATTTGGCAGAGCGGTTCGAGCACTGCGTTGACGTTGGTCGCAGGATCAATGAAATAGAGTGCTGCTGCTACCGAACCGATCTCCGGTCCGCTCCGTTCGATCGGTAGCGCCAGCAGCGTCAGCGGAACTGCCGAAGCCCGGGTGACCGTCAACATCGGCGCTTCGCGAACGGGATTTGCACTGACATGATCGAGTGCAGTGCGAAGGCGCATCGCATCTGTGAGGTTGGTTGCGTGGATGCGTTGGCCGTCCAGCCGGAGCCCATCGCCGGCGCTGAGCATGTCGCGCGCGACGGTATTTGCGAACACGATGTTTGTGTCCGCGTCGATCAGCGCAAAGCCGACGCCAAGTGAGTCCAGGGCAGCCTCCAGCGCTTTCTCCCGGCTATGGCGCGTACGATCCAGTTGCCACAAACGAAAGTAACCGACGGCAAAGGGGCGACGAGCGAGGTATACGCGTTCTGCAGCGGCCCGGGATCGCTTGTCGAGACTTCTGAACAACGCCGAGAGGACCATCCGCAGGTGGCCGGGTGTGCGTTTTACCGGCATGATCATCAAGTCGATCATGCTGCGATCGACATTCACGTTCCGCCAATGATGAACATCGGGCGCCGCCTCGTCGTGGCGGAACGCATTGTCGGCATGAAGATCGAGCAGGACTTGTTCATCGAACCTCGTGTTCGAAATTCGCATGATCAGGCTGCGCCCTTCATCATCGTTCTGGACCGTGAGGACGATGGCGTCGGCTCCCAGCGCGTCTGCGATCTCCTGCATGACCAGCCGCAGTTCTTCCTCATCCTCCGGTGGAGAAATCGACGACAGCGACGACTGCCGACCGGATCGCGTTCGGCTCGCAATTGCGGCTTCGCGAATGAGCGCTTCCATGCTTCTCCTGCCCGCCTGGTTCTACTCTCGGCATCGATCAATCCTGATCGCCGGCACCGGTGCTGGAGAGGCTATGCAAAAAGTGGTAGAAAGTTCCTCAGAAGTCACATTATTAACTAAAGTTAATTGATTTGTAATCGATTGCATTAGCCCGGTATTCTGACTTTATAAAACCCCATGATGATCATCCGCAATTATTGAACAACCCCTGTTTGGGGGCCGATTAACCTCATATGGGGGATTTTTTAAACGATAAGCTGATGTATTTATTGCCAGCTTTCGTAGATCGAGGCGTTAATAGAGGCATTTTCCGTCTTCTGTCAGAAAGCGGGGACCTCTGAAAAGGAAACCGAAATGAAATGCAATCTCTTGATCGGCTCGTCAATCGGCGCGCTGTTGGTGAGCACAGCCGTGCTTGCCCAAAGCACCACACCGAACACCAGCACCACCACCAGCTCCTACGACCGGACAAGTTCGCTAGGCCTCTCGAACAGCGGCAATAGCTCGACAAACACCACGAACGATCCGGCCAGCACGACCACCACGACAAACTCTACAAGCAATCCTTCTAACACCAATTCCAACAGCGGCAATACCAGCACCAACACCAGCACGCCGACCAACACGACGTCGGTTGCGGATAGCGGTAACACTTCGCGGAACGACCCGACGACGACCACAACCACAACCAACAGCAGCAATACCACCACGAGCACGCCGACCAACCCCACCTCGGTCGCCACCAGCGGCAATACCTCGACCACCACCAGCAAGCCC
>CAXTOI010000260.1:0-783 GCA_964245645.1 uncultured Novosphingobium sp.
AGAACTCACCCAACTTAGCAACCCTGACAGAGTCAGCCTCAGCGAGGGCTGGTATTAGAGCATCGCGCGCCAAAGTGGGACGCGTTTTGCATAAGCGCCGGCGGAGGGGATGATCCATTTAAAGCAGCGCTGGAGTGTCGTGCGCAGTCGAAAGCGATCTCACGGAGGAAAGCAGCCCTTCGACAGGCTCAGGGTAGACGGAGATCGTGCAGATTTACCGCACGACGCTGTAATGCGCTCGGCTGTCATCGGCATCCGTCGGCGTGCCGCAAGCCTGATACAGCGCAACCGTGTCGGTCAGCCGGGCGGCTTGCGCCTGGATGCGCTGCACGGCGGCCTGCGCCGCCGCCGATGCCGGCGTCAGCAGCCCGAAGGTACCGATGGCGCCCAGCTCGACCTGGCGCCGCGCGAAACCGAAAGTCTGGCGCGCAGCCACGTCGGCGCGGATAGCCGCATCGAGCGCGGTGGCGTCGGTGCGCAATCCGCTCAGAGCATCATCGACATCGAGAAACGCCTGGAGCGCGGCGGCGCGATATTGTGCCTCGGCGCCGGCCAGCGCCGCCTCGGCCGCCCGTTGCTGATGCCGCAACTGGCCGGAATGAAACACCGGCTGAGTCACCCCGCCGAGCAAGGTGTAGAATGTATTGCCGTTGGCAAACAGCTCGGCCAGGCTGGTGGCGGCCCCGCCGACATTCCCGGTCAACTGGATGGAGGGCAGCCGCGCAGCGATTGCAGTGCCGACATCCGCCGCCGCGCCCCGCAACTGCGCGGCCGCTGCCTGGC
>CAXTOI010000260.1:793-5360 GCA_964245645.1 uncultured Novosphingobium sp.
ATCGGGGCGATTGCCGACGATATCGGCCGGCAGCGACAGCGGCAGCTCGGTCGGCAGCCGCAGTTCGGCCATGGCCGGCAAAGCAAAAGTGGCGCTGCCGGCGGGAACGCCGGTCAGCGAGGCGATCAGCCCCGTCTGATGCTCCGCCGCGCGTTCGAGTGGCGGCAGCGCCGCTTCGGCGTTGGCCAGCGTGGTCTGCTGGGCGGCGACGTCGATCGCACCGATATCGCCCAGCGCCTGACGCCGCTGGATCAGCGCCAGCAATTGCCGATTGCTGGCGACGGCATCCTGCTGGCTGGCTATTTCGCCTTCCAGCGCCGCATGCTGGATGACAGCGACGACCAGATTGGCGACCACCGTAGTGCGCGCCGCGCGCAGTCTTTGCGCTGCCGCCGCAGCGGCAGACCGGGCCGATCGAACCCGGCTGCGGCCGCTGCCGAAAATATCGATGGGATAAGTCACCGTCGCCTGCGCGGTGTGCAACGTGTAATCGAGGATCGAGGCGTCGGCCAGCGGCGTTGCCAGATTATTGGACACCTTGGCCCGCTGCGCCTGATAATTCAGATCGACCTGCGGCCCTACGCTGCCCACCGTCGCCCTGGCCTGTTCGGCGGCCTGCCGCGCATTGGCGTCGGCGGTCGCCAGATCGTTGTTATGGGCAAAGGCCAGCGCGACCAGCCGGTCGAGCTTGTCGCTGCCGAACGCGCGCCACCACGTCGACAACGCGACTGTCCCCACCCAAATCCGCTGCGTCTCGCCGTTCACCGCGCCGAAGCTTTCCGGCTGCCGCACCGGGGGCAGGGGCACCGCGAGGTCGGCGACGGACGCATGGGTGGCGCAGCCTGCCAGCGAGCCCAGCAACAACAACAATGCCGGGGCAACCCTCATGCCGGTTCGAACGGCATCCCATCGGCATGATGCCGATGGGACGCGTGCCCATGCGCGCCGCGGTGGCGCGAGAATTTGGCAATCAGCGTGGGCAGCACCAGGAAGATGAGCACCGGCGCGAGGCTCATTCCGCCGACGACGACCAGTGCCAGCGGTTTCTGCACCTGGCTGCCGATGCCGCTCGACACCGCAGCCGGGAGCAGGCCGATCGCTGCGGCCAGGCACGTCATGACCACCGGGCGCAGCGCATGGCGCAGGGTGAGGACGCGCGCATCGGCAGCCGACCGCCCCTCGTTCACATGGCTGTTGAAGGTGCCCACCACCAGAATGCCGTCCATCACCGCGATCCCGAACAAGGCGACGAAGCCGATTGCCGCCGAGATCGAAAAGGCCGTGCCGGTCAGCGCCAGCGCCAGCACCCCGCCGATCAGCGACATCGGAATCACCGAAAAGGCGAGCAGGGTATCGCGCATCGACCCGAAATAGGCGAACAGCAGGACGATGATCAGCAGCAGGCTGATCGGCACGACCACTTCCAGCCGCGCCACCGCACTGGTCAGATTTTCAAGCTCGCCGGCCCATTCCAGATGATACCCCGGCGGCAGGGCGACGTTGCGCGCGATCCTGGCCTTGGATTCATCGACCGCGCCCCCCAGATCGCGCCCGCGCACGCTGAATTTGATCGGCACATAGCGTTCTTGATGCTCGCGATAAATGAACGCCGCCCCGCTGGTAAGATGGATCCTGGCGACCTCCGACAGCGGCACCTGGACCAGCCCGTTGCCGGTGGGCGAAGGCGCGCCCACGGTCAGCTGGCTGATCGATTCGATGTCGCGGCGCTGCGCCGGGTCGAGCCGCACCACGATCGGAAAATGGCGATCGGTCGATTGCTCGTACAGATCGCCGCTCGATTGCCCGCCTACCGCTGCGGCAATGGTCTGGTTGATGTCGTCGGGGGTCAGGCCATAGCGCCCCGCGGCCTGGCGATCGATGTCGATGCGCAGCGTGGGCTGGCCCAGCGAATTGTCGATGGCCAGATCGGTAATGCCCTGCACCTTGGCCATCTGCTGCTTGATCGCGTCGGCCGATTGCTCCAGCTTGGCCAGATCGGGCCCGAAGATCTTGAGCGAATTGGCGCCTTTAACCCCCGACGATGCCTCATCGACATTGTCCTCGATATATTGCGAAAATTCGAAATCGACCCCCGGATAGCGCTTCGCCAGCCGTTGCTGCAGGTCCGCGGTCAGCGCCGCCTTGTCGACGCCCGCCGGCCAATCCGCCGCGGGCTTCAACGGTGCATAAAACTCGGCGTTGAAAAACCCGGTGGCATCGGTGCCATCGTCGGGCCGGCCATGCGTCGAAACCACCCGCTCGACCTCGGGATAGCCGGCGATGATCCGGCGGATGCCGTTGACCGTGGGCTGCCCCGCATCGAGCGATATCGAAGACGGCAGCGATGCGCGAATATAGAGATTGCCTTCTTCCAGATGAGGCAGGAACTCGACCCCCAGCACAAAGGCGGCGACCAGCGCCAGGCTCAGCACGACCCCGAACACGCCCAGCGCCAGCGTCCGGTTGGCCAGCGCAAAGGCGATCGGCGGCTCGGTCCATTGCCGCAGCCGCCGGACGATGAAGGTTTCGTCCTCTGCCAGTCTGTCGGGCAGCAGCAGCGCGCAGAGCACCGGCGCCACCGTGATCGCCGCCACCAACCCGCCGGCAATGGCGTAAGCGTAAGTCTTGGCCATCGGCCCGAATATATGCCCCTCCACCCCGGTCAGCGTGAACAGCGGCAGGAAGCTGGCGATGATGATCGTGGCGGCAAAGAAGATGCCGCGGCTGACATCGCCTGAGGCGTGCAGGATCGCCGAGAAGCGATTGGCGGAGCTGGCATGGATGCGCCCGCGCGCGATCTGCTCGCTGCGCTCGACCATGCGACGGTAAATCGCCTCGACCATGATCACCGCCGCATCGACGATCAGCCCGAAATCGAGCGCGCCCAGCGAAAGCAGATTGGCCGATTCGCCCTGCAGCGTCAGCACCAGCACCGCCACCGACAGCGCGAAAGGTATGGTCACCGCGACGATCAGGGCGCTGCGGATATTGCCCAGGAACAGCCATTGCAAGGCGAAGATCAGCGCCACCCCGGCCACCAGATTGTGCAGCACGGTCCCGGTGGTCACCCCGATCAGGTCGGAGCGATCGTAGATGCGTTCCAGATGCACCCCCGGCGGCAGCACCCCGCCGGCATTGATCGTCGCCACTTCCTGTTCGACGACGTGGATCGTCGGCAGCGACTGCGCGCCGCGCTGCATCAGCACGATGCCCATGACGATGTCATCGTCGCCGCCGTCACCGGCGATGCCCAGCCGCGGCTGATTGGTGATCTTCACCGTGCCCACATCATGCAGCAGGATCGGCGCGCCGCCGCTCGTGCCCACCAGCACATTCTCGATCGCATCGACAGACTGGATGAGCCCGACGCTGCGCACGATCGCCGCCTGTTCGCCGAAATCGATCGTCTGCCCGCCGACATTGCCGTCGCTCTTGCCGATCGCCGCCAGCACCTGAGCCACGGTCACGCCATGCGCGATCAGTCTGTCGCGATCGAGCTGGACTTCATAGGCGCGCAGCTTGCCGCCCCAGCCGGTGACATCGACCACGCCGGGCAGCCGCTTGAACCGCCGCTCCAGCACCCAGTCCTGCAGCGTCTTGAGATCCATCACCGAATAGCCGGGCGGCCCGACTACGCGATAGCGGTAGATCTCGCCGATCGGGCTGGTCGGCGAAATGGTCGGCTGCGCGCCCCCCGGCAGCGGCGGCACCTGCGCCAGGCGCCCGAGCACCAATTGTTCGGCATCGCGGAAGCTGACGTCGTAGCTGAACTGGATCTTCACGTCCGACAGCCCGAACAGCGAGATCGAGCGCACCGCGGTCAGATGCGGCAGCCCGGCGATCGCGATCTCGACCGGTGTCGTCACATTGCGTTCGATCTCTTCTGCGGACGTGCCGTTGCTCAGCGTCAGCACCTCGACCATCGGCGGCACCGGGTCGGGATAAGCCTCGATATTGAGGTTGGCAAAGGCGATAATTCCCGCGCCGATCAGCCCGATCAGCAGCGTCAGCACCAGCATGCGCTGGCGCAGCGCCAGCTCGACGATCCGGTTCACTCGCCCGCGCCCGCCTCATTGACGAACAGCGCGCCGGCGGTGACGATCCGGTCGCCGGGCGCAAGACCGCCCGTCACGCGGGTGAAGCCGCCTTCGCTGTCGGCCGTGTGGACCGTGCGGCTGTACAACAGATGATCGGGTTTCTGCACCCAGACCCGCGCATCATCGCCTTCGTGGATCACCGCTTCGCTGGGCACCAGCACCCCGCCGCCGCCCGCCAACGATCGGGTGATCGCAAACGATGCGAACATCTGGGGTTTCAGCAGGTTCTGCGCGTTGGCGATCGTCGCGCGCACCGGCAGGCGATGCGTGGCCGGATCGAGCGCAGCGCCGACGTTGTCGATCCGCGCCACGAAGCTGCGTCCCGGCAAGGCGGGGGTGGTCACGGTCACGCGATCGCCGACGCGCACCAGCGCGGCATCGCTCTCGTCGAGCTGCGCGACCAGCCACACCTGCGACGGATCGGTAATGGTCAGCAGCGCAGTGCTGCCGCCCGCCGAAACGAACTGGCC
>CAXTOI010000261.1:0-5352 GCA_964245645.1 uncultured Novosphingobium sp.
CGCCTCGCCGATTTCGGCGAAGGTCACGCGCCTGTTCGCCCCGATCGCGCGGAATTTCGATACCGATCTGCCAGTCCAGGACGTGTATGATTTCAACCTGCGGGTGTTCGAGGAAGACAAGGCGATCGTCGAGGCGCAAATGCCCGAATGCCTGCCGCTCGACCCCTTGATGGAAGCGCATATTCCCGCCGACATGAGTTCGATGGCCTATCGCCGAGGCTTGCGGGACATGGGGTTGAGCCGGTTCTTCACGTCCTGAAGTCGTCGGCGAGGGGCCGCGCCGTTTAGTTTAACTTGGATATGGCTAGCCACGTCCGGTCGTCTGCGAATTCCTGCGGGTGCTTTCTGTCAACTGCAAATCCGATTGGCATTTATGCGCTGCGGTCGCCATATCGCGCCCCGAGGCAAGGGTACGGATCATGGCGGTCCGCACCGGCCGCCCGCAGGAGCGCTGGATGACCGAATTCGATTACGACCTTTTTGTCATCGGCGCGGGGTCGGGCGGGGTGCGCGCCAGCCGCATCGCCGCGTCGTATGGCGCTCGGGTGGCTGTGGCCGAGGAGTATCGGATCGGCGGGACCTGCGTCATCCGCGGCTGCGTGCCCAAGAAGCTGCTGGTCTATGGGGCGCATTTTGCCGACGCGCTGCATGATGCGGCAGGGTTCGGCTGGACGCTGGGGACCACGAAGTTCGACTGGAACAAGCTGCGCGATTTCGTCGCCGGCGAGGTGACCCGCATCGAGGGCGCCTATACGAACACGCTCGACAACAACAAGGTCGAACATCTTCACGAGCGCGCAGTGGTCACCGGGCCACACGGCGTCCGCCTGGCCGGCGGCCGTGAGATCAGCGCGAAATATATCCTCGTCGCGGTCGGCGCATGGCCGGCGATGCCCGATTTCCCCGGCAACGAGCATTGCATAACCAGCAACGAAGTGTTCGCCCTGCCAAGCTTTCCGGAGCGGGTGGTAATCCAGGGCGCCGGCTATATCGCCATGGAGTTTGCCGGCGTGTTCAATGCGCTGGGCGCGCAGGTGACCGTGGTGAACCGCTCGAACCAGGTTTTGCGCGGCTATGACGAGAGCCTGCGCGACCGCCTGCTCGATATCACGCGCGCCCGTGGCATCGACTTTCGCTTCGACAGCCAGATCGAGTCGGTCGAACGCCAGCCCGATGGCAGCCTGCTGGTGCACGCGCATGGCCATCAATCGCTGGTCGCCGATGTGGTGCTGGTGGCAACCGGGCGCAAGCCGAAAACTGCAGGGCTCGGGCTGGAATCGGCCGGGATCACGCTGGGCAGGCATGGCGAAGTGCCGGTGGACGACCACAGCGCGACGACCTGCCCCAGCGTCTACGCCGTGGGCGATGTGACCAACCGCGTGCAACTGACCCCGGTAGCGATCCGCGAAGGACAGGCGTTTGCCGACACGGTGTTCGGCGGCGCTCATGGCGTTCGGCCGCACACCGTATCCTACGAGGCCATCCCCAACGCTGCCTTCACTCAGCCGCCGATCGCCGGGGTGGGGCTGACCGAAGTGCAGGCGCGCGAGCGGCTGGGCGAAATCAGGGTGTTCAGGTCCGACTTCCGGCCGATGCAGAACATGTTTTCGGACCGGGCCGAGCGCGGCTTGTACAAGCTGGTGGTCGATGTCGAAACCGACCGCGTGCTCGGCGTCCATATGATCGGCCCCGATGCGCCCGAAATTCTGCAGGCCGCCGCGATCGCCGTAAAAGCCGGGCTGACCAAGGCCGATTTCGATGCGACCATGGCGCTGCATCCCTCGATGGCTGAAGAATTGGTGCTGATGCGCTAGCGTTACCTTATTCCCCCTGCTGCAAGCTTCCCACGGTTCTCTTGTCCAGAGCCCACCCCCAGCCCCTCCCGCGGGCGGGAGGGGAGCAGGCTGCTTTAACCGATCGCCTAAAACTATTGACGACGCGGTTGCAGCATGGCTTAGCGCAAGGCACAAGTCCTCCGGGAAAGGCCCAGTCACGCATGTCAGCCAATACCGCCGAAATGGAATCAAGGCGCGCCGGGGCACGATTGGGCGGTGGTCAACACCGCATCGATGCCCAGCATGCCAAAGGCAAGCTAACCGCGCGCGAACGGCTGGATATACTGCTCGACGAAGGCAGCTTCGAAGAAACCGACATGTATGTCGAGCATAATTGCGTCGATTTCGGCATGCCCGCCAATGTCATTCCGGGTGATGGCGTGGTCACCGGCAGCGGCACGATCAATGGCCGGCTGGTGTTCGTGTTCAGCCAGGATTTCACCGTGTTCGGCGGCGCGGTGTCGGAACGTCACGCCATGAAGATATGCAAGATCATGGACAATGCGCTGAAAGTCGGCGCGCCGGTGATCGGCATCAACGATTCGGGCGGCGCGCGCATCCAGGAAGGCGTGGCCTCGCTGGGCGGCTATGCCGAGATTTTCCAGCGCAATGTGCTCGCCTCGGGCGTGGTGCCGCAGCTGTCGCTGATCATGGGGCCTTGTGCGGGCGGCGCGGTCTATTCGCCGGCGATGACCGACTTCATCTTCATGGTGAAGGATTCCAGCTACATGTTCGTCACCGGCCCGGAAGTGGTCAAGACGGTGACGAACGAGATCGTGACGCAGGAAGAGCTGGGCGGCGCGATCACCCATTCCACCAAGACTTCGGTGGCTGACCTGGCGCTGGAAAACGACATCGAGGCGTTGCTCGCGACCCGCGATTTCTTCGATTTCCTGCCGCTGTCGAACCGCCACGACGTGCCCGAGCGGCCCTGCGCCGAACCCTGGGATCAGCTGGAATACAGCCTCGACACGATCATCCCGGCCAACGCCAATCAGCCTTACGACATGCTGGAAGTGATCGCCAAATCGGTCGACGAGGGCGAATTCTTCCAGATCCAGCCCAGGCACGCCGGCAATATCCTGTGCGGGTTCGGCCGGATCGAAGGGCGCACGGTGGGCATCGTCGCCAATCAGCCGATGGTGCTTGCGGGCGTGCTCGACATCAATTCATCTAAAAAGGCCGCGCGATTCGTGCGCTTCTGCGATGCCTTCAATATTCCGATTATTACCTTCGTCGATGTTCCCGGCTTCCTGCCCGGCACGGCTCAGGAGCATAACGGCATCATCAAGCATGGCGCCAAGCTGCTGTTCGCTTATGCCGAGGCGACCGTGCCCAAGATTACTGTGATCACCCGCAAGGCCTATGGCGGCGCTTACGATGTGATGAGCTCGAAGCATCTGCGCGGCGATCTGAACTATGCCTGGCCCACCGCCGAAATCGCGGTGATGGGTGCCAAGGGCGCGGTGGAGATCATCTTCCGCGGGTTGGATGCTGGCGGCATCGCCGAGAAGACCAGGGAGTATGAGGACCGTTTCGCGAACCCGTTCGTGGCGGCCAGCAAGGGTTTCATCGACGAAGTGATCCACCCGCACTCGACGCGCCGCCGCATCGCGCTGAGCTTGCGCAAATTGCGGAACAAGACGCTCGAAAACCCGTGGAAAAAGCATGACAATATCCCGTTGTGAGACATGACGATGCTCTATTGTATAACGTATGGTGAGTGTTATAATGACCTTATAATGTTAAGGATTTGCGATGCAGACAGAACGCGTTACTTTCCTGACCAGCGCCGAGCATAAGGCGGCGCTCGATGCTTTTGCCAGTCGTTCCGGGCAGTCTGTGGGCAACGTCGTGCGCGAAGCGACGGTGCGCTATATTCACCAGGGCGAGGAGGATGAAGCCCAACTCGCGGCGTTGGTCGAACAGGTTAACGAGGCCATTCCCAAGATGGAGGCCGCGCTCGACGAGATGAGCCGCAAGATGCGTGAGACCCATACGGAAGTCGATGCGATGCTGCGGGCGATGGGCGCGCGGAAATGAGCGCCCAGACGTGAGCGCACTAAGTGAAGCCTTTCTTGCGCTCAAGAACACCATGTTGCTGCAGGAGCGGATCGACGGCCTGCGCGGGGATATGATCCGTAATGCCGACGATTTTCGCTCGCTGACCGAAAAGGTCGGCTCGATCGACAAGCGTCTGGTTCGCATCGAGACCATGGTCGAAATCAGTACCGGGCGCGGCCCACAGCCGCGCATCGAAGGAAATTGAAGCTCATGGAAGATATCTACATCGTCTCGGGCGTCCGCACCGCGATCGGCGATTTCGGCGGTGGGTTGAAGAGCCTGCTGCCCAGCGAACTCGGCAGCAAGGTCGTGACCGAGGCGCTTAGCCGCGCCGGCGTGGCGGCCGCCGATGTCGAACATGTCGTCATCGGCCAGGTCATGCAGACCAGCGCGCGCGACAATATGCTCAGCCGCGTGATCGCCATCAAATCCGAAATTCCCGTCGAGGTCCCGGCGCTGACGCTTAACCGCTTGTGTGGCTCCGGGGTGCAGGCGATCGTCTCGGCCGCGCAGATGATGAAGCTGGGCGAGGCCGCGATCACCATTGCCGGCGGCGCCGAGAGCATGTCGAATGTTCCCTATCATGACCACGGCTTGCGCTGGGGCAGGAAGATGGGCGACAACACCCAGGAAGACGCGCTGACTTACGGCTTGCAGGACGCGCTGGGCGACTACCACATGGGCATCACCGCCGAGAATTGCGCGGTGCGCCATCAGGTGACCCGCGCCGACCAGGACGCGCTCGCGCTGCAGGGTCATCGGCGCGCCAGCCATGCCATCGCCGAGGGTCGCTTCAAGGAGCAGATCCTGCCGATCGAGGTGAAAACCCGCAAGGGCACGACCGTGTTCGACACCGACGAACATCCGCGCGCCGACACCAATGCCGCAGCGCTGGCGGCAATGCGCCCGGCATTCCAGAAAGACGGCACTGTCACCGCCGCCAACGCCAGCGGCATCAACGATGGCGCCGCCGCCGTGGTGCTGGCGACCGGCGCCGAGGTCGAGCGGCGCGGGATCAAGCCGCTGGCGAAGATCATCGCCTGGGGCCATGCCGGGGTCGAGCCCGAATATATGGGCGAGGGGCCGATCGCGGCGGTGCCGATCGCGATGAAGCGCGCCGGGCTGACGCTCGATCAGATGGACGTGATCGAGGCCAACGAAGCCTTTGCCGCGCAGGCGCTGGCGGTGGCCAAGGTGCTGGGCTTCGATCCCGACAAGCTCAATCCCAACGGTTCGGGCGTGGCGCTGGGGCATCCGGTGGGCGCGACGGGCTGTATCCTGACAGTCAAATGTGCTTATGAATTGAAGCGGATCGGCGGGAAGTATGGGTTGATCACGATGTGCATCGGCGGCGGGCAGGGGATTGCTATGATTATCGAGAATGTGGCGTGAGCGTGCTAAGTAATGGGCCGGCATCTCCCCTCCCGCTTGCGGGAGGGGTTGGGGGTGGGCC
>CAXTOI010000262.1:0-5351 GCA_964245645.1 uncultured Novosphingobium sp.
CCTCTAGGGCGTCGTGCGAAAATGCTGAATCACCACCATTTTCCGTAAACGGAGGGGTGCAGATTACCGCAAGACGCTGTCAGCCACCAAAAACCGGAACCTTCCCGCACCGATGCACGATAGCTCACCGCATCGGCCCGCTACAACCACATCACTTCAAAGTCTCCAGATAAGCGATAACCACCTGCCTCTGCTTACTCTCCGAGTAACCGCCAAAGCTCATCTTCGTGCCGGGCACCAGCGTCATCGGCCCCGACAGCCAGCTGTCCAGACGCTCCGGCGTCCAGACGATCCCCGAGTTTTTCAACGCCATGCTATAAGCGTAGCCGGGAAGCGAGCCCGCCTTGCGCCCGACCACCCCGCGCAGGCTTGGCCCGACCGCGTTCTGCCCAGCGACGATGGAATGGCACCCGCTGCAGACCGCAAAATCGGCAGGGGCGCCAGCGGCAAGCCCCACGGGCGCCTCGCCGACCGGCGCAGAGCCAACATCCGCCGCGCTGGAGGCAGGCTGTTTCGTGCCGCCGCAACCACCCAGCACCAGCAGCAACCCGGCCGCTAAATTCACTCGCATGCCCGCACCTTCCCTGACGACTATTCTGCCGATGGTTCCGGTAACTGATCGAATGACCCTCTGAAACGTAAAGCCCATCATCCGCCGGCTTGTCCATCACGAGCGTGCCAGCACTTCTGCGCGAATCCCCGGCACCAGCCCGCGATCGGCGATCAGGCGCGGCGCTTCTTCATCCAGGATCGCCAGAAACGCGGCGCGCTTGGCCTGTACCAGTTCCGCAGCCGCCAGCACCTGTCCCTTGGGCAGGGCCGATGCCAGCAAGTCGATCATCCGCTCGGCGCCGTGCAACCGCCCCCATAAATAATCGTTTTCACGATAGGCCCGGCTGAAAAACGCACCGAAGTTGAAGAATTCCACACCGCGCAGACACGCGGCTGCGCCGCCGTCGCGGATCGACGGAGAATCTTCCGGCGAAATCCGATCGACCTTGATCGGATCGTATTCGGTCAGCCCTTCGCCGCGCAGCAGCGGCAGGGTGACGATATCGTAGAACGGAAAGCCCAGATAGGTCAGCAGCACACGGCGCCGCAGCGGGTGCGGCATCGCCACCATGGCCTTGGCCAGCAACGCATCGACCAACCGGTCGGCGGTCGTCAGCTGGCGGCGCGTGGCGATCGTCGCCAGGACCTCTTGCGGACGATCCTGCCACTGCGTTGCCAGGGCAGGAAAATCATCGCCCAGCGCGGCGCTGCCTTCGCGATCGAAGTAATGCGACAGCGCCTGGTAGATCGCGCCGCGAGCCGCATCGCGCGCCGCATCGCTGATCTCGTCATCCGCTGCGGCTCCGTCGTCATCGGCAAGCCTGCGCAGCACCAGCCGCAAGCGACGGATGCGATAGGCGACATCATGCTCGCCGAAGAACTCCGCCATCGGCTTCGCTGCGCCACCCCTGCCGGCGATCCCGCCCAGGCCGCCGACAGTCAGCGCGGAGAACAACTGGTCATAAACTTCATGGACCGCATCCGGATCGGGCGCGGCGTCGGCGATCGATCGCGCCAGCCCCTCGACCACGCCGGCGAATTTGAGATGGACATAGGCTTGATACGCAAAGCCGGCCTGCTCGGCTGCTGCCTCGCCTGCCTTGGCCCGCCAGATCCCCAGGCGCCGGACGGTAGGCCGATCGAAGAACAGCGTGCGCCCGAACTGCCGCTGTACCGTCGCCTCGACCTCGGGCCGCAGCGCGCTGACGATCGATCCGAGCCGCGCCATTTCGCGCGATTCGCGCTCCAGCATTTCCAAATTGTCGCGGATTGGCTGCTCGCGCGGAATGGCCGACATCGCGCCGAAGATCACCGAGAAGAAGCCCGGCAGGCCGCGATCCTCGCGTTTGCCCCCGCCGTCGCGCCGCAACGCGCCCGCGGCCTGGGGTCGCGGATCGATATAGACGAACCGGCGATCGACCTCGCGCTGCGCAGGTCTGGCGCTGAGCACCGACATCACCTGCCCGAAGGGGGCATTGACCAGCACCGACCCGTCGATCAACGCCACCCCCTCCAGGTCGCCGCGCCGAACATGCGACGGCAGTATTCGCGCGGTGAATGCCTGGCGACTGTGCCAGCGCCCGCCACGCTCCTGCGCCAAGGCGTCGATCTCGGTCGGTTGCAACGGCGGAAAGGCGCCGGGAAAGCTGGCCGTCGCGCGCGCCGCAAAGATCATATCCAGCATCGGCGCCAGGCGGCGCGAACCAGCGCGAGCGGATCAGCCGCGACAGCTTGGCGCGGACTTCGGTGCGCGTCTCGGGCGCGACCGAGGCCGAAACGACATTGCCGGGCTGGGACAACAGGAAGCGCACCAGCGGCATCGCCCAGAATTTGGCGCTGCGCGACCAGGTGCGGGCATCGGGATCGAGCAGCACATCGACATCGGCGCGTTCCAGCCACAGCGCGGTCAGCGGCTCCAGCGATTGCCCGGAATGGATCGCCTGCGCCAGGAACACGCCATTGATCCCGCCCGCACTGGCCCCCGCGATGATGTCGGGCAGCACGCGCAAGCGGATGCCGTGTTGCTCTTCGATCCGGCCCAACAAGTCGAGATAGACCCGCTCGGTGCCGCCGGGTAATTCGCACAAGTCCGGATCGTGATAGGCCCGGCTCGCCCGCGCCAGTTTCCACAATTCCTTCGTCACGCCATGCATGTAGACGGCCAGGCTGATCCCGCCGTAACAGACAAGCCCGATCCGTAATTCCTTCTGGCGCATCGGCAGCGCATGGCAGAGCATGCCGCATTTCGCCACCCCATAGATGATCTCGTCAGGCACTTGCGTTCGTTTTTTGTTCTCGATATGAGCAACCATGGCCAAGCCCAAACGTCGTTATGCGTGTTCCGCCTGCGGCAGCGTTACGCAGCGCTGGCAGGGCCAATGCCCCGATTGCGCCGAGTGGAACACGCTGGCTGAAGACGCACCGGTGACGATTTTTTCCTCGAAGCATGATCTGTCGTCGGGCGGCCGGGCGATCGCTTTCGAGACGCTGGATGCCAAGGCCCCGCCATTGCGTCGGCGCGCCACCGGCCTGGCCGAATTCGACCGCGCGCTGGGCGGCGGGCTGGTGCCGGGCAGCGCGATCCTGATGGGCGGCGATCCGGGCATCGGCAAGAGCACGCTGCTGATCCAATGCGCCGCCGCGATAGCGCGCAGCGGCAAGACCGCGGTCTACATCAGCGGCGAGGAAGCCGCGGGCCAGGTGCGGCTGCGCGCCGATCGGCTGGGGCTGGCCGATGCCCCGATCCAGCTCGCCGCGGCGACTTCGGTGCGCGATATTCTGACCACGCTGGGCGAGATGGCTGCGCCCGCGCTGCTGGTGATCGATTCGATCCAGACCATGCATTCCGACCAGATCGAGGGCGCGCCGGGCACGGTCAGCCAGGTGCGCGGCTGCGCCTTCGAACTGATCCGCTACGCCAAGGAAAGCGGCGCGGCGCTGGTGCTGGTCGGCCACGTTACCAAGGACGGCAGCATCGCCGGGCCGCGCGTGCTGGAGCATATGGTCGATGTGGTGATGAGCTTCGAGGGCGAACGCAGCCATCAGTACCGCATCCTGCGCAGCCTGAAGAACCGCTTCGGCCCGGTCGATGAGATCGGCGTTTTCGCCATGGCCGGTGCCGGGCTGGAGGAAGTGGCCAATCCCTCGACGCTGTTCCTGTCGGGGCGCGAGCAGCCGGTGCCCGGCAGCGCGGTGTTTCCCGCGATCGAGGGCACGCGGCCGGTGCTGGTCGAAATCCAGGCGCTGATCGTGCGGCTGGCCAGCGGGGCGACTCCGCGCCGCGCGGTGGTGGGCTGGGACTCGGGGCGGCTGGCGATGCTGCTGGCCGTGCTGGAAGCGCGGTGCGGGCTGAATTTTTCCAGTGCGGAGGTCTATCTCAACGTCGCCGGCGGCTACCGTCTGGCCGACCCCGGGGCCGATCTGGCGGTGGCGGCGGCACTTGTTTCCGCGCTCGCCGACAAGCCGTTGCCGGCCGAAGCGGTCTGGTTCGGGGAGGTGTCGCTGGCAGGCGAAGTGCGCGGTGTGGCGCATGCCGCGTTGCGCTTGCGCGAATCCGCCAAGCTGGGTTTTCCCGCTGCATTCGGGCCGGCAGAGGCGGCAAAGGGCGACATCGGGCCGCGTTTCAGTCCGATCCGGCTGCTGCCAAATCTCGTTGACCGCATCATGGGCGCGGAATAAGGACCTGCCGTGAGAAGCTTTGGCGCATGACAGGCTTTGATATCGCGGTGCTGGTGATCGTCGGCCTGGGCGCGATCACCGGGTTCATGCGCGGGTTCGTCCATGAATGCCTGACGCTTGCGGCGTGGATCGTCGGCATCCTGGCGATCCACACGCTGCTGGCGCCGACTACCGCGCTGCTGCTGCCCTATGTCCATACGTCGAGCGGCGCGTCGGTGCTGGCCTTTGCGATCCTGCTGATCGTGCCTTATGCGGGCATCAAGTTCCTCGCCAACCGCCTTGGCTCGGCTTCGCGGAACTCGGTCGTCGGCCCGATCGACCGGCTGCTGGGTTTTGGCTTCGGCGCGGTGAAGGGCACGCTGATCGTGGTGCTGGCCTTTTCCATCGTCGCGCTTGGTTATGATGTGGCCTGGGGGCGGGCGGGCCGGCCAACCTGGATTACCGCTTCGCGCACTTATCCGTTCATCAACGCCTGCAGCGACAAGCTGGTGGCCGAGATCAGCGAACGCCGCCGCGAATCCGAGGATGCATCGGACGATCCGGCCAGAGCCGACAGTGCCGAGGATGCGACGCCCACTCCGATGCCTACGCCGATACCGCATCATCATCACCGCAAACATCCGCGTCCGGAATAGCCATGGCCACTGCTACGGTCCTTTATACGCCGGAGATCCTGAGCCTCGCCGCTGGACTTGCCGACTACCCGGCCGACGACACGCTGCCGCTGACGGGCAGCGCCCGATCTAAAAGCTGCGGCAGCACCCTGACCATGCAAGTGGCGATCGACGATTCCGGGCACGTTACACGGCTCGGTGTCGCGGCCCATGCCTGTGCGATCGGGCAGGCGTCCACCACGATATTCGCGCAAGCCGCCCCAGGCCGCACGGTTGAAGACATCGCCGCAACCGAAAACGCGATCACGGCGTGGCTGGCGGGCGAGGGGGCGCTGCCCGACTGGTCCGGCCTTGGCATGATCGCTCCCGCCGCAGCTTTTCCCGCGCGGCACGGCGCTATCCTGTTGGCGTGGCGCGCTGCGCTTTCGGCGCTTTCCAGCGGCAAACTTGGCGGGTAGTGCGTAGGATAAGATTGGCGGTGTAGCGGGTTCAAGATCCTCCCCCTCT
>CAXTOI010000263.1:0-5344 GCA_964245645.1 uncultured Novosphingobium sp.
GTATGGCCTGGCGATGTATGCCGCCGATACGCTGGTGCTGGATCTGTCGGACCCGGCGCGGGTGGTCTGCCTGCCGGGGCACAAGCGGCTGAAACTGACGGCGGAGGCAATTGCGCTGACCGGGGCGGAAGCGGAGGAAAGCGTGGGCGTGGCGAGCGGGAAATATTATGCGCGGGCCGCGCGTGAGGTGCGATCGGCGCATGCACCGCTGGAACTGGCCGAGCTGATTTTTCTGGAGACGGGCGCTACGCTGGGGATGGCTCCGATCATGGGCGGGGCGCGGATTGCCCGGCTGAGCGGCGATGATGATGGCGCCGGGCATTACACCACCGGGCTGTTCATGCGGGCGCGGAACTTGGCGCGGGGCGAGATGTTTGCGCTGCGGGCGCGGCTGGCGCGGCAAGTGGCGATGTCGTGCCTGGTGCGTCCGCGCGACCTGGCGCAATTCGGCGACTCGGTCGCGCTCGCGGCGCGGCATATCGCCCAACAGGACCACGCTGCATGACCAGGCTGATCAAATTGTCCGAGCGGTTTTCCGAGACCACCGTCGATGACGAGGTGGTGGTGATGGATCTGGCCACCGGCGACTTCTTTTCCCTGAAGGACACCGCCAAGGCGATCTGGGATTATATCGACGGTTCGCGTGGGCGCGAAACGCTGATCGACGATCTGGCGCGGGATTACGGGGTGGAGGCCGGGCAGATCACGCCGCAGGTCGATGCCTTCCTCGGCAGCCTGGACGGTGCGGGGCTGCTTGCCCGCGGGTGAAGCTCTCGCGGCGAGCCGGGCATGGCGGTTGCGGGGGCGTACGCTGCTGGCGATGATGCTGCTGTGTGTGGCGCAACTGGCGGTGAAGCTGGTGCCGTTTCGATACTGGCGCGGCACGCTGGGGCGGATCGCGGCGGGCGATGCCGGGCCGGCGGCTGGTGACGATCGAGCGGGGCCGGCACGGCGGATGGCGGTGCATGTCGAGCGCGGCGCGGCGCGGCTGCCCTTCGCCACGAAATGCCTGCCGCGCGCCATGGCGCTGTGCTGGCTGCTGCGCGGGGCGGGGATTGCCTATACGCTGAAGATCGCGGCGCGGCCGGCCGCGGCGCGGCGGGCGAATGCGGCTGGAGCACTCGGCGATCTGCACGCCTGGGTGGAAGCGGCGGACATCACGGTGATCGGCGGGCTGGCCGGGCCGTGGCTGGTGGTACTGGCCTTGTCCGGCTAGCGACAGGGCTTATGGCGCTTTGCTCGGTCAGAAGTTTGTTGCAGTGCACACTGATCATTCCGCATTGCCACATTGGCCGAGATCGGTCATATATGTATTAGTACTGTGAGATGCATTGTTTATCGAGAATGCCGGCAAGTCTGTCGCACCATAATGCATCGGATCGGTGGCGTACTGTATACTTGGCAAGGGGTGGCTATGCTGCTCGAATCTGAAGGATTTTTCAAGGTGACCAGACCTGCCGTCGCGACAAAGCAATGGACTCGCCCTGAACTCGTCCGGCTGGGCCGTATCGCCGATGTTGCCGGTGGATTCGGCAATGGTATCGAACATCCGAGCGGCCATCGCAGCTGATGCGGTTGCCTGCGGGCGCGGATCACCGCTGATACGGCCGATAGTCTTGATATGCTGCCGGTAAAGCGAATCGTCGCGGCAGCATGATCGCTGCTTTGCTTGATGGTGATCGCAGCAACAAGGACGGCGCCGGTTTTTCCCGCTTGCTGGAATATGGCGCCGGCCGGGTCAGTCGCTGGGTCTTTGTCGAAGGTCATCTTCTCGCGCAGATCGGCGCGCGCGAAGCCGGCCGTGCCGAGCGTGGCGGCTGGGTGCCGGGGCGGGCGCCGTCCGGCCGCTTGGCGCTGTTCAACGGCCAATTGCACAATCGCGTAGCGCTGGCGGCGGCATTGGACGCGCAGCGCGGAGGCGATAGTGATGCGGCGCTTTATGCGCTGGCGCTGGACCGCTGGGGCGACATGGCCGATGAGCACGTCATCGGCCATTACTGCAGCATCGCGCTGGACCCCGAACGGTCCAACCTGCGGTTGGCGCGCAGCCCGTTCCTGGCGCCGCCGTTGCATTTTCGCACCGATACCGGGGGCGGGCGGGCGATCGCCGCGTCGATACCCAGGCCGCTGTTCTGGCAATGCGAGACGACGCGCAAGGTCGATCTGGATCGGCTGGCGCGCAGCACGCTGACCGATTTCACCGATCGCTTTGCCGGCTGGTACGAGGGGTGCGGGCGCGTGCCGCAGGGTTGCGCGATTATCCTGAGCCCCGGCGGGTTCAACGAAGTGTGGCGCTACGATCTGTTCAGCCGGCCGCAGCAACGGCTGGCGCGCGACGAGGATTATGTCGAGGCGGCCAATGCCCTGCTCGACGAAGGCGTGGCCGCGGTGCTCGCCGACAGCCGGCGGCCGGGGGTGCTGCTGTCGGGCGGGCTCGATTCCACGCAGGTCGCGCTATCGGCGCTGCGGCACTTGCCTGACGAGCAGGACTTGCCGAGCTTCACTTACGGCGCCGAGGCGGAATGGACCGGCGCGGCGCCGGCCGGCCGCTATGCCAGCGAGTTTCCGGCGGTGGCGCAACTGGCCGCAGCCAATCCGCGGCTGCGCCCGGAATTCTTTACCCACGATGGAGAGGATTTCCGCCATGGCATGCGCGAACTGCTCGCGGCGATGGATTGTGGCGCGCCCGCGCTGGGCCTGTCATGGCTATATCACGATTTGTACGAACGCGCCCGCGCCCGCGGCTGCGACGTGCTGCTGACCGGCGACTGGGGGAATATGACTTTCAGCAGCAACGCGCCCTGGGCGCCGGTGGAGTTTTTCCGACGCGGGCAGTGGCTGCGGCTGTGGCAGGTGCTGCGCCACCAGCCGGCGGACGCCAGGCCGATGTGGCGCCGCTTCCTGGCGCGGGTGATCATGCCGCAACTGCCGCGCGGGTTGTGGCGCTGCGCCTATCGCTGGCAGCACGGCGCGCTGCCTGAAGGCCTGCAGCGTTCCGGCCTGTCGCCGGAATGGGCCGAAAAACATCGCCTCGTCGAACAGGCGCGGCGGAACGGCTGGGATGTCGAGCGCATGCAGTTCACTACCAAGCGGCAGTTCTGGCAGCGCTTGATCACCGAGGACGGCCAGGACGTCACCCAGGCCTTGCAAGGGCTGCAGCAGATCCATGGCATCGCGCTGCGCGATCCGACCGCTTACCGCCCGCTGGTCGAATTCTGCTACGGCGTGCCGACCGAACAATTCACCCGCGGCCCGCTGAACCGTTTTCTGGCGCGACGCATGGCGGCGGGGCGGCTGCCCGATTCGCTGCGCCTCAACCGCGATCTCGGGCTCCATTGCGGCGACTGGCCCTTGCGCATCGACAGGGCGCGCGGCGAGCTGATTGCAGAGCTTGACCGCATGGCCGGCGATGCCGATATTTCGGCGATGTTCGATCTGCCTGGATTGCGCCGCAGCCTTGCCGATTTCTCCGTATCCGCCGCGGACCTGGATGACGACGCCATGCTGTACCAGAGCGCATTGCCGCAAGCGATCGCCGCAGGTCGGTTTATCGCTTATGCCAAGGGCCGTAACGATATCTGATGTTATACACCCCGCCTGCACCACAGCCGCCGGTAAAGATCGTCAATCCGCCCTTGGTTTCCGCCCGCGAACATGCCCGCCCGGCTGCTTTGCTGGCGGGATTGATGATCCTGTCGGCGGTGACCGAGGGGATCGGCATCGTCCTGCTGATGCCGATGCTGGGGGCGATCAACGGCGGCGGCATGGTGAGCGGCAGGATCGCGCGGACGCTGGCCACGCTGCACCTGCCGCTGGCGATCACGCCGTTGCTGGCGCTGTTCGTGGCGGTGGTGCTGCTGCGCACGCTGATCGCGCATGCCCGGACGCTGGCGGCGCTGCATTTCCAGGCCGGACTGGTCGATGGGCTGCGCCGGCGTGCGCTGCATGCGCTGCTGCATTGCGACTGGCGCGTGCTGGTGACGATGCGCCAGGCCGAAAACGCCAGCCTGCTGATTACTATTTTCGACCGCATCGGCTTCGGCGTCGATCAGGGATTGTCGGGGCTTGCGGCAGCGGTGACGCTGCTCGGGCTGGCCGGGGCCGCCTGGGTGCTGTCGCCGGTGCTGGCGGTGAGCGCGATTCTGGCGGGGCTGGTAGTGCTGGCGCTGTATCGCGGGTTGCGGCGGCGGGCGACACGGCTGGGCGAAGCGCTCGACCAGGCCTCGCGGCGCATCCACAACGATATCTCCGAGCAATTGGCAGCGCTGCGGGTGATCAAGAGCCTGGGCCGCGAGAACGACACCGAAGCCCGCAGCGCCGCGGGGTTCAGCGGCTTGCGGCGCGCGCAGGCGGCCTGGCAGCATAGCGCCGGGGTCGGCCAGGGCACGCTGGAATGCGGTGGCGCGGTCGGGCTGGCGGGGCTGGTGTGGCTGGCGCTGACGCATTGGCATACGCCCGCGGTGACCATCCTGCCGATGGTGGCGCTGTTCGTTCGCGCCTTGCCGTTGCTGGGAGGGCTGCAACTGCATTGGCAAAACTGGGCGCATGCCCGCCCGGCCCTGACCGCCGCGCGGGATTTGATCCAGCAGACCGAAGCCGCGCAGGAAGCGGACGGCGATCTCGGCGACGTGGCACCCGAATTGCGCGAAGCGATCACACTTGAGGCGGTATCGGTGGCCTTTTCGGCGGATGCCCAACCCGCGCTGGATGGAGTCTCGCTGACCATCGGCGCGCGGGAAACGGTGATGATCAGGGGGCATTCAGGCGCGGGCAAAAGCACCGTGGCCGATCTGCTGGGCGGTCTGCTGTCGCCCGACGCCGGCCGGATCCGCGTCGACGGGCAGGAATTGACCGGCGCGGCACGGCGCGGCTGGCGGCGGCGTGTCGCCTATGTCCAGCAGGAACCCGTGCTGCTGAGCGCCACGCTGCGCGACAATCTGCTGTGGGGCGATCCGACCGCCGACACCGCACAACTGGAGGCGGCGCTGGTTGCCGCCTCGGCGGGGTTTGTCGACGATCTGCCGCTGGGGCTGGACACGCCGATCGGCGACGGCGGCCGGCGGCTATCGGGCGGCGAGCGCCAGCGGATCATGCTGGCGCGAGCGCTGCTGCGCGACCCCGCGCTGCTGATTCTCGACGAAGCCACCAGCGCGCTTGACGCCGCCAATGCCGGCGCGATCGCCGCGGCGCTGGCGGGGCTGAAAGGCAAGCTGGCAATGGTCATCATCGGCCATACCGACGCGCTGGCAGGGCTGGCGGATCGGAGTATCGAGTTCGAGGGCGGCAGGATCGTTTCGGGCGGCGCGTGCGGGGGTGGGGGGGTGGGGCCGGGCCTGTCCCATTG
>CAXTOI010000264.1:0-5341 GCA_964245645.1 uncultured Novosphingobium sp.
TAGAGCGCCAGCGGCTCCGGTCCTGCGTTCACCTGCGCCACCGCTTCCTCCAGCGTATCGTAGGGGAGCACCGGCATGATCGGCCCGAAGATCTCCTCGCGCATGACCGTCATGTCCTCGTTCGTCCCCTCCACGATGTGGAGCGGCATACGGAGCGACCTTGTCGACGGTTGCGCCTCGTCAACCACTGTGACCCTGGCGCCAGACTGTCTTGCGTTCTCGACAAGCGAATGCAGCCGCTCGAACCTCGGCCTGCTGATGATCTGCGTGTAATCCACGTTCGACGTCGGCTTCGGGAACAGGCGGCGCGCGGCAGCAACGCACTCTTTCACGAAAGCGGCCTGGAGCTGCCTTGGCACGAGGACGTAATCGGGCGCAATGCAGATCTGGCCGGCGTTCACCATCTTGCCGAAGACGATCTTCTCGCAGGCTCGGGTGAGGTTTGCCGACTGACTTATGATGACAGGCGACTTGCCGCCAAGCTCAAGCGTGACCGGCACGAGGTTGGCAGCAGCCGCTACGGCGACCTCGCGGCCGATGCGGCCGTTGCCCGTAAAGAAGAGATGGTCAAGCTTGAGCCTGGTAAATGCCGCGCCGACGTCCGGCCCTCCGGCGAAGACGGCGATCTCGAGCTCGTCGAAGTACTTCAGGGCGAGTTCATGGATGAGCGAACCGGCCGCCGGCGTAAATTCCGAGGTCTTGATCATGACCCGGTTTCCGGCCGCGATCGCAGCCACCGCCGGGCCGATCGTGAGGGTGTAGGGCGCGTTCCAGGGCCCGACAATGCCGATGACACCCTTGGGTGTCTGGACAACGCTGGCCCGCGCGCCGAGCAGTCCGAAGGGGAAATTCGCGGGGCGGCGCTGCGGCCGCATCCAGCGGTCCAGGCTCTTGCGAGCATGCTTGATGCTTTTGACCTTGCCCAGAATGTCGACGACGGCGATCTCGCGGACGGAACGATGGCCGCCGTAGTCGGCACGGATCGCCTCGACGATGCGGTCCTTGTTGTCGAGCGTCATAGCCAGCAGCCGGTCAAGCCGCTCGCGGCGGGCCTTGGCCGAGGCCGTCCCCTCCGCCACAAAGGCAGAACGCTGCTTGGCAAGCGTCAGGCGCATCGTATCCTGTTCGGTTAGCTCCTGTATGGTCGTGTCCTGTAACAACGTTGATCTCCCGGAAATGGTCGATTGCTGAGGCGAGCTTAAGACTTGTTTGCCGATCATGGTACCAGACCCGCTACACCCCACACATCGAGGTCGCCAGAACCTGCACGTAGCTTCTTCACCTCGGCATACTCGGGCGAGTACTCGAAGCTCCGCACCGCATCCATCGATGGAAACTCGAAGATGGCGAGCTGTCTGCCATCGTGCGAGCCTTCGAACACCTCGATGGGCGCATTGGCCACAATGGGACGGCCCCCGAAACTCTGCATGAGAGGTAACATTGCGGCTCCATACTCGGGCCAGCCTTGCTCACGAAGAATCTTAAGCTGAACGACTACATAGGCTGGCATGAACTTCTCCTCTGGATTGAACTTGGGATTGGAACAATCCCAGTCTGGTCGGATTGCAAGAATGGAATTTTGATACCTTCAATACGCTTGGAAGCGTAGTGCAACCACTATTAGCACAGATAATATCTGCAAGTAGGATTTAATTTATTTATTTCTGCCGACAGAGATAAAATACAACTTATATGAACTAGTGTTCTATAGAGAATCTATATCAAGACACTACCAGCTTCGTCATAGCTATTTCAGGGCTGAAACTACTGCGTCCAGACCTGCCTGCGCGCAGGCCTCATCTTGGTCCGGGAGGCCGCCACTTGCCCCGATCGCTCCGACCTTTTTGCCTGTGGCTGTCACCACCGCCAAGCCACCAGGGAAAGCAACCACGCCGGGTACAGTTGCCAGACCGGGGATCAGACCAGACTTGCCGTCCTGACCATAGACGACATCTTGCATCTTCCTTGTGGGGAACGGGAATTTCGCAGCCGTTTCAGCCTTGAGCCGGGAAATTTCTATCCCACCGAGGAAGGCGCCATCCATGCGCTCGAAAGCAAGCGGATTGGCACCTGTATCCACAATAGTGACGTTCATTTTCCAGCCCTCACTCTGTGATTTCGCTTCGCAGCCCGCAATCATTTGCCGCGCAACGTCAAGCGTAAGCACCGGTGTCGTCTCCAATGCTTTTGCCTGTGGCCAAATCAGGAATAAAGCTAAGAAGCTCCAGCTGAATAGTTTTAAGTTCTTCAACTGACACTCTCCACTGTCGAGCGGTGAATGAGACATCTACATCAAGGCGACAGGCTGATGGTCAGGATGCCCCATCAAAATGAAGCAAGACTTTCCGGCCTTGTACAGCGTGAGCGACTGCTTCCTTGAGCCGATCTAGCGTATAGATCGCGGCGACCGGCTGCTTTATCCCGTTCGGGCCGATATACTTGACGAGGCTGCGGAGCGTGGCATCGACTTTCGGCTTCATCTCAGGGCTTAGCTCGAAGAAGCCTTCAACACTCACTCCGTTGCCGATGATCGCTCCGCCAGGCAACTCGAGCGGCGTGAGCGTCACTGCCCCGTAGACGACGAGCTTGCCATTGCGACTAAGCAGCTGGAGGACCCGACCCGCCGAGGGACCGCCGAGCGCGTCCAAGCCAAGGCGCACGTTCAGCCCTTCCAGCCTCTTCAAGGCAATGTCCAGTGGCTCATCATTGGCGATCACATGATCGCATCCACGCTCTCTGACTGTCGCGACATCCTCTGCCTTGCGGACAAGTCCGATTGTCTGAAGCCCCCGTTCCTTCGCCAGCGTGATCAGCCACTGCGACAATCCAGATGTGGCCGAGTTGAAAACGACAGCATCGCCAGGCTTCAGGTCGACGTACTCGCCAAGCAACAACGCCGCCGTGACCGGGTTTATAGCCATCATCGAGGCCTGCTGTGGATCCGCATCTGGCGGGACAACAACCACCTCGGCAGCCGACGCGATCAGGCGCTGCTGGTAGTTTTTCACGGTGTCCGACAAAGGAAGCACAACGCGGTCTCCCACGGAGACCGACGTGACACCCTCGCCGAGAGCCAGCACCACCCCTGCTCCCTCGTTGCCGATGGTCGCGGGCAGCTCCGCCTTGAACGGGAAAACGCCCCACGGAACCATCAGGTCGTTGAAGTTGATAGGGGCGTATTCGACCCCCACGAGAACTTCGCCACGGCCCGGCGGCAGCGGCTCCGGAATGTCGTGAAGCTCAAGATTCTCGACCGCGTTGCCGAAGCCGACAAGTTGCACTGCTTTCACGTTCTTGCCTTTTCGAAGAAAGTTTGCTGTTTCGCTGGTCGACTGGCCGCTGCCCGGTTCAGGCGACGAATGCAGGCGCGTAACGTGAGGCAGGATGACTGGTTGAGAGTACAGGGAGCATGGCCTGACGCGCCTGCTCGTAGGCAGTCCACTGACTCTCATCCTGCAGGCTCGGGATCGTGACCAGCTCACCTCGGTCCAGCCCGACGAGCGCAGCGTCGACCAGATCCTCTGTCGTCATGACCATCTCTTTGGGCAGGCTGGCAACCGAGCCGAAACCAGCAACCTCCCAGAACTCGGTGGCGGTGACCCCGGGCAGCACTGCCTGAACACGCAAGCCCTTGTCGCCGAGCTCATGCTGGAGCGAAAAGCTGAGCGCCAGGACATAGGCCTTGGTGGCTCCATAGACGCCATTGAGCAGCTCGGGCCCGATTGCGACGATGGATGCGTTGTTGATGATTGTGCCGCCGCCATTCGCCACCATGCGTGGAGCGGCCGCATACGCAAGGCGAGTGGGAGCAGTCACGTTGATGTCGATCATCTTCTGCATCTGATCGACGTTGGCATCGACCAGCTTGGCTCCCGATCCGAACCCGGCATTGTTGACCAGGGTCGTGATCGAGCCATCGTCATGGAGCAACCGCTCGATCCTGAGTAGATCATTGCCATCGGTCAAATCGGCGACCTCGATCCGGACGCGCCGGCCTGTCGCTTCAATCTTCGCAGCAACCTTGCGGAGACGATCCTCATTGCGAGCAACCAGCACCAGGTCATGCCCACGTCGCGCCAACCTGTCGGCATAGAGTGCGCCGATCCCGCTCGAAGCACCCGTGATCAGGGCAGTCTGTTGTTTTGTAGCGGACTGAGGCAGGCCGACCATCTCCGGTTCCCTTATGATTGCGATCACAATCATTAGGCATTAGGGTGGGTGCGTGCAAGGGTAAAATCTGGTAGGCTAGAGGCCATGCGAGTTACGAAGAACCAAGCCGCGGCAAACCGCGATGCTTTGCTCCAGGCTGCGGGACGACTCTTTCGCGAGCGCGGCATCGACGGTGTCGGCGTCGCGGAGATCGGCAAGCAGGCCGGACTGACCCATGGCGCGCTCTACGCACACTTTCCGACAAAGGATGCGATTGCGGCGGAGGCCTACCGCGCAGGGGTCGAGCACAGCCTGGCTTTAATGCTGGAGGCGGCGGGCGACACACCTCCCACGCTCGCCGGCTACCTCGACTTTCTGCTCTCGCCTATCGTCCGTGACGAGCTCACCATGGGTTGCCCGATGACGGCATCGGCAAGCGAGATTGGACGTCAGGGCGAGGCGGTCAGTGCAAGCTTCCGGGATGGCGTCGGTCGCATGATCGCGGCACTTGAAGCAGCAGTGGACCCGGCGGTGCCAGAGGATCAGAAGCATCGTCTCGCCCTCACTGCGGTGGCGGCCCAGCTCGGTGCGATCGTGATATCGCGAGCCGTCATCAAGGCGGACCCCTCCCTTGCGGACGATGTTCTGACCTCAGTTCGGGCAGCCTTGGAAGTTGTCGCACGGGCGCATCAGCAACCGGATCATCCTACAAAGCCCAAGGGATCGGTGCGTCGAGGCAACCGGGTAGCCTAAGCTAAGTAGCCCTCATGTGATCCTGCCGTGCGCGCGGCTGATAAGCGGCAGCAGATTTTAGGCTGATCAATCAACGCCGCAGATGCTTGAGTTGAGGCGGAAACGGTCAGGTACCCGACCAGTGACCATGTCCGCTTTTCTCGTCTTCCATCCCGGAACCGGACAGGCGGCCTACGGCCAGTTCGCGCCCATGCGTACTGGTAGTAGATGCGACATCGGCGATGCGGTCAGATGGCCGGGATCGGGGCGGCCGCTGTCGGTCACGGCGCCTCGCGGACCATTTCCTCGGTCCTGAGCCAGAACGCACCCGCATGTTCGGGGTCCAGGGCGTAGGAGCGGACGCCAGAGGACATGTCTGGATCATCAACCACGTCGGCGACGTGACAATCCTCGCAGTAGCGCGCACCGACCTTGTCAGCGGGAGCAACGAAGCCCGCCC
>CAXTOI010000265.1:0-534 GCA_964245645.1 uncultured Novosphingobium sp.
CACCCAACTTAGCAACCCTGACAGAGTCAGCCTCAGCGAGGGCTGGTATAAGGTGCGGTTTGCGGATCATCAGTTGGCGAACGGCTGGCGGCATGGAGAGGCTCCCGTAGCTGGCTTGGCCAAGGCTACCGATTGTGCAACGCGCGAGAAGCCGAAAAACGGGCCGGCATCGCGCCAGGGTCACGCCGTTCACCCCCGAGCGGTCCGCGTCATCCAATCGGCGAGCGCGGGATCGACCCCGGCGACGATTTCAGCAAAGGTGTCGGGCCGCTCGTCCTGGCCGAGCTTGAAGGCGGCGTGAACCTCGCGCACGGTGGCGCGAAAGGCGACGACATGTTGCGCAAGGTCGGCATAGCGCGCGCCCATGCGGTCGGTCGTCCAGGGTTGGGGATGGTCGCGCTCGAGCCATGCGGCCAGCCGGTTCAGCGCATCGTGGGTTTCTGCCGGCACGAATTGCACCTCGACCTCGAAGCGCACCGCGGCGTAATTCCAGGTCGGCGCCCAGCCGGGGTTGGAAACCAGCGATGGCGAGAT
>CAXTOI010000265.1:544-5338 GCA_964245645.1 uncultured Novosphingobium sp.
CGAGCCGCGGCTGTTCTCCTTCAACAACCCGTTCGGCGCCTGCCCGGAATGCGGGGGGCTGGGCTTCGAGCAGCGCCACTAGCGGGTTGGACTTCGGGATATGGCCGAACAGCGTGGCAACGCGGCCTTGTTCGTCCCGCTCGACCAACAGCGGCAGCATCGACGCGGCGTGCCCGGCCGGGCCTGCCGATACGAGCCACGCCAGCGGATAGGCATCGACCAGCGCAGCGACATCGGGGTCGGACTTCGGCACGAAGAGCGGGCGCGATGTCATGAAGATTTCCTTGTCGAATTTTGCCGTAGCTGTCGCCGGGTCCACCACAGGCTGGCGCCCAGCACGATCATCGTCGACAGCCACGCGCCGAGGAGCAACACCGCGATCCGCCCTGGCGTGCCCAGCGCCTCACCGGTATGGATGGGGTAAATGGCGTTGGCCAGCCGCTGCGCCAGTGGCGCGCGCGGGGCATCGTATTCGCCGACAAGGCGGCCAGTGCGGCCATCGACATATATCCGGCTGCGGCCATAGGCGCGCGGCCATTCGCCCGGTTCCAGCAGGCGGATCTGCCAGGTCGCACTGCCGGCAGCGGGGAAGATCACCGCGGCGAGGCGGGCATGCGGCTGACGGGCCATGGCCGCCCGCACTGCGGTGGACAGGTCGATCGCGCGGCCATCTGCCGCTATCTTAGGCGTTGCCGGGGCGGCTGCGCCGATCAGCCCCTCGAAGCCATCGGAAAACACGCGCAGCATGCCGGTCGAGACCAGCAATATCGCCGGTGCCACCAGCCATAGTCCTAACGCGCGGTGCCAGCCTAACAGGCGCGCTGCTGCGTTCGGCAAAGTCCCCGGGATGAGCGCCCGGCGCCATTGCCTGCGGCGGGGCCAGGCGGTGATCAGCCCGAGGATGAGGTTGGAGAGCAGCAGCATGCCGCTCAGGCCGATGATCCAGCTGCCGGTATCACCGGCCATCAGCGTCTGGTGCAGATTGTCGATGGAATCGATCAGGCCGCCGTGGCGCAGCAGTTCGCCTTCGTGCCGAATGCGCAGGACGTTGCCCGCGCCGTCGATGCGCACGGATGCGCCGGAATGGCCATCGACCGTCACGTCCCAACGGTCGTGCCCGCCGGCGCTGGTCCACATCTGCGTGACCGTTCGCGCCGATCCGGGCGGGGCCAGCAACGCCAGCCGGTGCGCTACCGCGTTGAGGTCGAGCGGGCGATCGGGGCCGGCGATCGTCGCATCGTCCAGTTCCCAGTGGAACACGCAGATCATGCCGGTCAGCGCCTGCAGCAGCCACAGCGCCATCATCGTGAGGCTGAGCCAGCGGTGCAGTTTTGTCAGGGTGAGGCGGAGGCGGGCGGTCATGGATGCCTTCGGCATATGGGCGGCAATTCACTCGCGCCGTCCGACGAAGGCCAAGAACTGGTTGTTACGGGCAAATCAGGCACTCGGCTGATTATACCCTCTGCTGATATTCCGCAAATCCTCCCCCAGAGGGGGAGGTGGCTGGTGCAGCGAGACGGAGGCGAGATATCAGCGGGTAGACCCACAAAGACCCCCTCCGTCAGCCCTGTGGGCTGCCACCTCCCCCAGAGGGGGGAGGACTGCGATCCGAGGGTCAGACCAGCGCCATCAGGCTGGCGTTGCCGCCGGCGGCGGTGGTGTTGATCGAGATCGACTGTTCCTCGACCAGCCATTCGGGGCGATAATGGCCCGCTGCGTCGGCTTGCTGGACCAGCGGGATGGGGCCGTCCAGCGCGCCCAGCGTGCTCAGCAGCGTGCCGTTTCCCGCGCCTGGCTCGATCAGGGCCGCAGCGAACGAAGCAGCCTCAGGCAGCGCGGCGATCCATACCATCCGCTGGGCAAGCATCGGTGGCACGCTGGCGAAACCTGCTGGTTTCGGCTTCGACCACAAGATCGTCGCGTCGTTGCCAGCGGCCAGTGTCGCGGCCAGTTGGGCGATCAGCCCCCGAAGTGTGAGCGGCGCCAGCAGCGTGGCGCCCCTGGCGTGCAGCGTGTAGAGGTTGCGCTCGCCCACCGGTCCGGGCAGTTCGCCGTGGTGACCCAGCAGGCTGGCGGCCTGTGCCTGGCGCGCGATCTGCGCCCCATCCATATCGCCGTTCGCCTCAAGCCAGTCGGCAAAGGCGGCCGCCGCCGGGTCCGCAGCAGCCTTGCCCGGCAGCGCGGCCGCTGGCGCAGACTGCATCAGCCGGCCCAGGTATAGTGGGCCGCCCGCCTTCGGCCCGGTGCCCGACAAGCCGCGCCCCCCGAATGGCTGCACCCCGACGACCGCGCCGATCACATTGCGGTTGACGTAGATGTTGCCGGCCCCAGCCTGCGCGGTGACTTGAGCAATGGTCTCGTCGAGCCGCGTATGCAGCCCGAAGGTCAGGCCGTAACCCGTCGCATTGATGGCGGCCAGCGTCGCGTCCAACTGGTCGTACGCATAGCGCAGCACATGCAGCACCGGGCCGAAGTGTTCGCCTTCGATCTGGCCGATCGTAGCAATTTCGATGATCGTCGGCGCCACGAAGGTGCCGGCGCTGCATTCCTGCGGCAAAGCGACCTGTTCGACCTTGCACCCCAGCCGGCGCATCCGCTCGATATGGCTGTTCAGCGCAGTCCGGGCCTCGCCGGTGATGACCGGGCCGACATCGATCGCCAGGCGGTCGGGATTGCCCACCGCCATTTCGGCCAGCGCGCCTTTCAGCATCGCCAGCTGGCGGTCGGCAATATCCTCCTGCAGGCACAATATGCGCAAAGCCGAGCAGCGTTGGCCGGCGCTGTCGAAGGCCGAGGCGATGACATCGGCAGTGACCTGCTCGGCCAGCGCCGAGGAATCGACGATCATCGCGTTCTGCCCCCCGGTTTCCGCGATCAGCGGGATCGGCGCGCCATCGGGTGAAGCATGCGTGGCGAGTTCGCGCTGGATCAGCCGGGCGACCTGGGTCGAGCCGGTGAACAGCACCGCCGCAATTTCGCGCCGGGCAACCAGTGCGCTGCCGATACGGCCGTCGCCGGGCAGCAATTGCAGCACGTCCTGCGGGATGCCCGCCGCATGCAGGATACGCACCGCCTCTGCGGCAATCAGCGGGGTTTCCTCGGCAGGCTTGGCCAGCACGGTGTTGCCGGCCACCAGCGCCGCGGCAATCTGGCCGGTGAAGATCGCCAGCGGGAAATTCCACGGCGAGATGCAGACCATCGGACCGAGCGGCTCGGCGCTCGCCGGGATGCTGTGCGCCTGGGCGACATAGTAACGCAGGAAGTCGATCGCCTCGCGCAATTCGCCGATCGCGTTGGGCAGCGACTTGCCCGCCTCGCGCACGATCAGCCCCATCAGCACCGGCATGCGCGCCTGCAACGCGTCGGCAGCGCGTTCCAGGCAAGCCGCGCGCGCCGTGACGGGAGTTGCCGCCCATGGCGCAAAGGCAGTCACGGCATGGGCCATGGCCAGGGCGACGTCCTCTTCGCGCGCTTCGCTGACCATGCCGATCCGGTCCTGGTGATCGGCGGGGTTGAACACGAAACGCGCTTCATTCTGCGCCGCACCCGCTCGCCATTCCACGCCGAGGCTTTCATTAAGCGCACCGGACAAGGCGACCAGCGCGGCCTCATCCGACAAGTCGATCCCAGCCGAATTCAGCCGGGCGCCGTGGATGTCGCGGGGCAGCGCGACGACCGGATGCGGCGCGCCCGGCGGCTCGATCTGCCGCGCACTCTCGACCGGGTCCTCCACCAACTCCGCCACCGCGACCTCGGGGTCCCAGATGCGGTGGACGAAAGACGAATTCGCGCCGTTTTCCAGCAGGCGGCGCACCAGATAGGCGAGCAGCGTCTCATGCGTCCCCACCGGCGCGTAGATGCGGCAGGGCCGGGCCAATTTCTGCGGGCCGACGACTTCCTCGTACAACGGCTCGCCCATGCCGTGCAGGCACTGGAACTCGTAATCGCCCGGCGTGAAATCGGGACCGTTTTGCGAAGCAGCAGTGTTGGCGAGATGATAGATCGCGGCCAGCGTTTGGGCATTATGCGTGGCGAATTGCGGGAACAGCACGTCGCGCGCGGCCAGCATTTTGCGCGCGCAGGCGATATAGGCCACGTCGGTATGGACCTTGCGCGTATAGACCGGGAAATCGGCCAGCCCGCCTTCCTGGGCGCGCTTGATCTCGCTGTCCCAATAAGCGCCCTTGACCAGCCGGACCATGATGCGGCGACCGGCGCGCCGGGCAAGGTCGATCAACCAGTCGATCACGAAGGGACAGCGTTTGCCATAGGCCTGGACGACGAAACCCAGCCCGTTCCAGCCTGCCAGCGCGGGGTCGAGCGCCAGGCTTTCGAGCAGGTCGAGCGAGAGTTCGAGCCGGTCCGCTTCCTCGGCGTCGATGTTGAAGCCAATGTCGTAGCTCCTGGCCTGCAGCGCCAGCGTGCGCAAGCGGGGCAGCAGTTCGGCCATGACCCGGCCCGTCTGCGCGCGGCTGTAGCGCGGGTGCAAAGCGGACAGCTTGATCGAAATTCCCGGACCGCCGACCACCCCGCGCCCCGCCGAGGCCTTGCCGATCGCGCGGATCGCAGCTTCATAATCGGCCAGATACCGCGCCGCGTCAGCCGCCGTCGTCGCCGCTTCGCCCAGCATGTCGTAGCTGTAGCCGAAACCCTGCTTTTCGAGTTTACGCGCGCGTTTCAGCGCTTTGTCGATGGTTTCGCCGGTGACGAACTGGTCGCCCATCAGCTCCATCGCCATGTCAACCCCCCGCCGGATCACCGGCTCGCCGGCGCGGGCGCCGAGCCGGGTGAGCG
>CAXTOI010000266.1:0-5314 GCA_964245645.1 uncultured Novosphingobium sp.
GCAAATTACATCCGCCATTCCGGCTATGTGCAAACCTGATCGGATACGAGTCTAGAGCAGTCGATAAGACTTGGGGCCATTGCCCCAAACCCCGACATTTTTGGTACCGTAAAGCTCCAGTGTTGCACGACCTTGCAGCGCCGCAGGCTTATGGCCGCTGCGCGGCAGAGCGCAATAACGATAGCTGCGTGAACAAATTACCGGGAGCGCGAGGGCAATGGCCCTCGCATCTTATCCTTGCCGCCACCTCTTCAGTAAAGCATCACTGTTACAGGCCCTGAGCGCCAGTTAAATTCACTGAGCAAAATTTCAAAACTTCGCCCGCGCCCCGAAAAACACCTGCGTGCCGTTGGAATAGACCGCGCGGGGCTGATCCCTGTTCATCGCATAATACTTCAACCGGTTGTTGGTGATGTTCAGCGCGTCCGCCGTCAGCGCGATATGATCGGTCACATTGAAGCTGATCGACCCATCGAGCTGCCCGTAATTATCCTGGTTCTCGGCCGAGCTGCGATCCAGACCGACATAGTAATGCGAGCGGTAAGTATAGGCCAGCCGCGCGTTTAATCGGCCCTGATCGTAATAGCCCACGACATTATAGGTAAACTTCGACGTCCCGACGAGCGCATTGCCCGCCGCGTCATGCCCGTTCACATAGGTGCCGTTTGCCTGGAAGCCGAAGCCGTAAGCGATCGGCTGCTGCACTTGAAGTTCAACGCCGGAGAGCTCGCCGGTGGTATTGGTGGGTGAGGAGATGTTGTAGGTGTGGAACGAATTATCCAGCTGCGTGAAATAAATGCCGGTCGAGGTGCCGAAGGTCACATAGGATTGCAGATCATCGTGGAACACGCTGACCGAGGCCAGCCCGGCCTTGCCGTAGTAATATTCCAGCGAGCCGTCGAACACCGTCGCCTTCACCGGCTTCAGATTGGGGTTGCCGCCGCTGCCGGTGAAATTGGTGTCGGTCAGCGATACAGTGCCGCCCAGCGCGCTGAAATCGGGCCGCGACAATGTCTCGGCCGCAGCGACGCGCAGCATCACCTTGTTGCTCAGATCGAACGACAGGTTGAAGCTGGGCAGGAAGTCTACGTAGGTGTGCTTGACGTCCTGTCTCAGGAATGGACCATAGGCCGATGTGACTATAACGTCCGCGGCACAAGCAGTATTGTCAGCCGCGCCGGGCGTGCAGGTGACCGGCTGGTTGACCAAGGCATTCTCCTTGGTGCTGACCACCCGCAGGCCGAAATTGCCGCGCCATTTGTCGCCGCCGACATGCGCCAGCGCATAGCCTTCGATATCGGTCTCCTTCACCTTGAATTCGCCCGGCCAGTATTCGTTCGCCGGCTGGACGATGTTGGAGATCGGCCCGCGGAACGGATTGGTGATCGCGTTGATGACGTTGGTGATCGCTTGCGGGCTGCCTGCCAGCGGCTGCAGCAGACCGGGAATGCCGAGGGTGCCGGCATTGAACCCGCTGGGGTACGGCGATGGATTGACGCCGGCGAAATTATACAATCCGGCACCATAGCATTGTCCGTTCGCGCCCAGCGTACAGCCGCGATCGAAGCCGACGACCTTGCGTTCGTGCCCGGCGATGCGCGCGCCGAAATCGATTTTCTTGATCGGGCCGTCGCCGATCTCGTAAGTGCCGTCGAATTTGCCATAGAGTTCGCGATCGATTGATTGGAAAGTCTCATTGATCGCAAAATCGTTCGACACGCCGACCGGGCTCGACGGGTTGATGTTCGCTGTGGTGACCGCAAAGCCATTGCCCGACGGCGCGTAGGCAGCGCCGGTCGGCGCGTCGACCTCGAAAAACGGCGACGACGGCGTGTTGCCGAGGCCGTGAGTGTAGCCGACCTGGCCGGTGATTTTAAGTTTGTCGCTCGCCTCCCAGATGGCGTCGAGATTGGCGAACCAGGTCTCGCCGCTGGCGTCGGGGCGGACGATATTGTCGGCAACGATACCCTCGATCGGCTGACCGGCAAATGCCCCCGAGGGCGCGATCAGCGGATAGCTTGCCGCCACCAGCGTATTGTTCTTGACCGTATAGCTGGTGGGCACGTTGCGATCGAGTTCGCGCGAACCCCAATACAGGTAGTTGTCGTTCACATTGCTGGCGTTGAGATGCGAATAGAACCCGCTCGCCTGCAGCTTCAGCGTATCGCTGGGCTTGAAATCGATGGTGGTAACGCCGCCCGCGCGGGTGCGCTGCTGTTCGAACAAGGTCGAACCGATCAGCGTCGGCGCCTGGACACCGACCAGCGAAGGTATCGCTGCGCCGGTGGCATTGCTTGCGGTGATCGCCGAATAGCCCAGCGTCTCCTGACCATAGCGGCGCAGGCTGCGTTTTTCGTAGAAGCCCTGGACGATGATGCCGAAGGTTGAATCTTCGTTGCGCCAGCCGAGCAACCCGTTGATCTGCGGTTTGGTTTCCTTGCTCTGGGTATTGTAGGCGCCCTGCGCGGATGCCTCGACCACCAGCTGGTTCTTGAAGTCGAGCGCGCTGCGCAGCCGCAGGTCGATCGAACCGGCAACGCCGCCCTCGAGCAGCGAGGCGTCCTGCGTCTTGTTGACGACCACCGCGCTGACCATTTCCGAAGGCAGCAGGTCGAAGCTGGTGCTGCGCCCGACGGTGGAGAACTGGTCGAGGATGAACCAGTCGCCGGTGGAGACCGCGTGGCCGTCGATGGTCACCTGGGTCAGGCTGGGCGAAGTGCCGCGGATGCTGACGCGGTCGTTTTCATCGAAGCCGCCCTCGCCGCTGGCGGCCGACGAGGTGTTGATGCCCGGCAGCCGCTGCAGCGCATCGGCTACGTTCTTGTCGGGCAGCTTGCCGATATCCTCGGCCGAGATGACCTCGACATGGTTTTCGGCATCGCGCTTCATCTCGATGGCCTTGATCAGCGAGGCGCGAATGCCGGTGACGATGATCTCGTTAGCGGGATTGGTATCATTTTCGGCGACGGTGGGCGCGGGGGCCGCCTGCGGCGCAGTCTGTGCTAGGGCAGGCGCCGCAGCGAGAGCCAGTACGCTGGCAGATCCGATCCAGATAGTCTTGCGCATGAGAACCCCCCTGTAAGCCGGACCTGGCACAATGCCATTCTAGGGCCAATCCGATCGCGTGATTCGCGACGACATAACCCTTCCGGTGCTTTCATTACAAAAGTGACACAATCTTAGGGTCCATAGCAATACCAAAAAATGATTTTTTAATACCAAAGTGCTTTTTTGGTATGCATGGCGTGGTGACTGGGTTATTCGGAACGCCAACGCCGGCATCTGCATGGCGCCAAGGGGATGTCGTGGAACTTTCGCGTTTGATTGGTGGGCTGGACGAACAGGCGCGCGCGCCGCTGTATCAACAGCTGCACCGCGCCTTGCGCAAGGCGATCGAGGATCGGCGCCTGGCGAGCGATTCGGCGCTGCCGCCCGAACGCGACATCGCCACCGATTTCGGCGTGTCGCGCATCACCGTGCGCAAGGCGCTGGATGCGCTGGCGAGCGAAGGGCTGGTGCGGCGCGAACACGGCGCGGGCACGTTCGTCGCGACTCGCGTCGAAAAGAGCTTCTCCATGCTGTCATCCTTTTCGGAGGACATGGAATCGCGCGGGCGCACCGTGCGCAGTACCTGGCTGCGCCGCGCCGCCGGCACGGTCACGCCCGAGGAATCGATGGTGCTGGGATTGAGCCCGGGCAGCGCGGTACTGCGGTTTCATCGCGTGCGCTTTGCTGACGATGTGCCGATGGCGCTGGAATATACCTCGATCCCGCGCATTTATCTGGGATCGGAGCGCGCGGTCGATACGTCGCTCTATGCCGCGCTGGAAAAGGCAGACAACCGCCCCGTCCGCGCGCTCCAGCGCCTGCGCGCGGTGCTGTTCACCAGGGAACAGGCCGAATTGCTCGGCATCGAGGCGGGCGCACCGGGATTGCTGATCGAGCGGCGCGGTTTTCTCGCCGATGGCAAGGCGGTCGAATTCACCCGCAGCTTCTATCGCGGCGACAGCTACGATTTCGTCGCCGAGCTGCAGATCGCGTCCGCCCGGTGAAGCACACGCAGATGCCGGCGAAGGCGGCGCAGGCGCCTGCGGTGGTCGCTGCGCAACTGGTCCGGAATGCGCCGGTGATCGCCGAGCTTGCCGCCGCGCTGCGGGTGCAGCCGCCACGCACGGTGGTGACGATCGCGCGCGGCAGTTCGGACAATGCCGCGACTTATGCGCGCTATCTGCTGGAGATCCGGCTGGGGGTGCTGACCGCTTCGGCGCCGCTGTCGGTGAGCTCGGTCTATGGCGCGGTGCTGGGCATGGCCGATACGCTGGTCCTGGCGCTGTCGCAGTCGGGCCGCAGTCCGGATCTGCTGGCAGCGGCCGACGCCGCAGGCGTGGCCGGGGCGCGCGTCGTGGCGCTGGTCAATGACGAGACCTCGCCGCTGGCCGCGGGCGCGGCGGTCGCCATTCCCCTGGCGGCAGGCGCCGAACGCAGCATCGCTGCGACCAAGAGCTTCATCGCCTCGCTCAGCGCCATCGCCCAGCTGGTAGCGGAGTGGGCCCAGGATGACGCGCTGCGGGCGGCCCTGGCGGCATTGCCCGCCACGCTGGAAGCGGCTTGGGCACTCGACTGGACCGCCGCCCTGCCGGTGCTCGGCACGGCCGAGCATCTCTACGTGGTCGGGCGCGGGCCGGGTTTTGCCATCGCGCAGGAGGCAGCGCTCAAGTTCAAGGAAACCTGCCGGCTGCATGCCGAGGCGTTCAGCGCCGCCGAGGTTCGCCATGGGCCGATGGCGCTGGTCGGCGAGGGGTTCCCGGTGCTCGCCTTCCTGCCGAGCGACGAGACCCGCGCGGGGGTGGTGGAAGCGGTGGCGGCGATGCGCGCGCATGGCGCCACGGTACTCGAAGTCGGCGGCACGGGTCCGCACGGCTTGCCGATGGTCGATTGCCACCCGCTGCTGTTGCCGATCGTCCAGGCGCAGGCGTTGTACCGCATGGTCGATGATCTGGCGGCGCGGCGCGGCTACGATCCCGATACCCCGCCGTTTCTGGCCAAAGTTACCGAAACGCTATGAACCGGCTCGCTCTGGTCGGCGGGCGCGTGATGACCGCCGCTGGCCTGGTCGAAGGTTTGGCGCTGGAAATCGCCGATGGCCGCATCGCCGCGCTGGCGCCCGTGGATCGCTTGCCCGGCACGATCGCCCGACACGATCTGGCCGGCGGGCTGCTGCTGCCGGGGTTTATCGATACCCAGGTCAATGGCGGCGGCGACGTATTGTTCAACGACGCGCCGACCGTCGCCACGATCAAGCGGATCGGCGCGG
>CAXTOI010000267.1:0-5312 GCA_964245645.1 uncultured Novosphingobium sp.
TGGCCGAAGCAGTCGTGATTTCGTCCGCAACGCAATTCCTGATGCTCTACTACAATCAGGTTCGCGGGTTGTCGGCGGGATTGGTCGGTTTGGCGATTGCCGCCGGGCTCGCCGTCAATGCGGTGGTCGACCCGATCGTCGGCAGTTGGTCCGATCGAACCCGGTCGCGACTCGGACGACGCCACCCCTTTATGTATGCGGCGATCCTGCCGGTGGCGGCGTCGTTTCTGGCGCTATTCAATGCGCCGCACTGGCCGGCCTGGGGCCAATTGCTGTGGCTCGGCACCTTTAACATCCTGCTGCAACAAGCGTTGACCGCGTTCCATACGCCGCATCTGGCGTTCGGGGGCGAACTCACCACCGACTACATCGAACGCACGCGGGTCATGAGTTACAATACGTTTTTCCTGTGGGCCGGCGACACCTTGTGCTGGCTGACGACGTTCGGCCTGTTTTTTCGCACGACCGCCGCTTATCCCAACGGTGCTCTCGACCCTGCTCGCTACGGGCCGTTCTCGCTCACGATCGCCGGGCTCGTTCTCGCGATTCTGTTCTGCTCCAGTTTCTTCACCCGCAGCCGCATCCCCTTTCTGCCCCAAGCGGCGCCGGAAACCGGTCGCTTTTCCTTCGGCAACTTCGTGATCGACGTCCGCCAGGCGCTGTCCAATCGTAACTATGTCCTGCTGCTGCTCGGCGCGTTCTGCCTCTCGCTGATGCAGGGCCTGCGCGGCGGTTTATGGATCTACGGCGCGACCTATTTCTGGCGCCTGTCGAGCGCCCAGATCACCTGGTTTGCGCTGGGCAGCTTCGTCAGCTACGCATTCGGTTCGGCCATCGTTGCCCGGCTGCACAGGCGCTTCGACAAGCGCTGGACGGTCGCGGTCGCCGTGGCGGTATACTGCATCGGCCCGGCGCTGCCGCTGGCGCTTGGGTATTTCGGCGTTCTATCGGCGCAAACGCCTTATATCCTGGGCATCCTGGTATCCTTCTCGCTGCTTCAGCATCTTCCTTTCAGCGTCATGACGACAACCGTGCTGTCCGCCTTTGCCGACATCGGCGATGAAAACGAACTGCGCTTCGGCGCGCGGCAGCAAGGTATCCTCTATTCGACGCAAACCTTTTTCAGCCGGATCGATCAGGCGGTGGGTGCGGCGTTGGCCGGTCTGACGCTGTCGATGATCGCTTTTCCGCAACACGCCGAACCCGGTCATGTCGCCAGCCAGGTTTTGCAGGCCCTGGCGGCGGCTTTCGTTCTGTCCACCATACCAGGGCTGCTGACCGCCTGGTTCTACGCCCGGCTTGGCCTCAGCGCGAAGAGCTACGCCGCGACCCGGGCCGCGCTGGATGCGCAGCCGTGACGGCGGCAATGGTCCGGTCACGCAACCGCATGAATTGGGTGGCGAGCCTGTTGCGCTTGGCAATCTGGTGTTTTTTGCTGGCGTCCGCGACAGCCTGGCCGCCATTCGCCGCTGCCGCCGCAGGCCCTGTGCCGACCGACCGCTGGCTTGGAAATCGACCTCTACGAGTTCGATTCATCGTATATCGAGCGTTCGGCCGACGCCTTTCTCACCCGCTATTGTCGCCGGCCTCATCGGGATAGCGTCGGGCTCCCATGCACCGTTGCGGCCTGGCGAAACGCTGACGGCAGGATCAGCCTGTTGGCGGGCAATCTGGAAAAGGCCTGCGTGACGACAGCGACTCCACCAGGACGCTGTTGCTCGACCTTCCCGCAGGCTGGCGAAGCTATCGCTGGCGATCGCGTTGGGAGGGCGGGAAGCCATAATCGCGGGGCAGAAAGCGGCGCTCACGCTGGCGCAGGGGGCCAGCATGCTCACGGTCGGGGCTCGCTAGCCGAGTTCACACCTCGCGTTCACCTCGACCGGCGGCGGCCTTGAGATTCGCGCCGAAGGCTCGCAGCCGCCGACCGCTCTGTCGGCATGCGCCTGACATGCCAGACGACGACTCACGATGCGGATGGACGCTCGGATGGCCAAAGGGGCTTACTACCGGGATCCGCCACAGCGGGGAAAGGCACAATGGCCCCCGGTGAACAGAAATTTCGCAGCCGCAGTCACATACAAGAATTATGCAACATCAGATGTTTGACAGGTAATATGCCTCATATTTTGATAATTTTGTAATATTGTTTGCAAACGCAGTCAAAAATATTACCAATGCAACACAGGGGCGGGATCGGGTGCTGGCTCCTGTCAAGGGGACATTATGATGATCAAACGTTCAATCCGCGTCCGCTGCTACCTCTTATCGTCAGCCGCAGCGGTCGCTTTCGCGGGAACCACTGCCGCTGCTCAAACCGCGCCGGCAACCCCCATCCCGACAAGCTCGGTCTCGACAACCACCGCGCCCGCCAATTCGCCGGTCGCTCAAGCCGATATCAACTCCGGAAGCGATATCATCGTCACGGCGCAGCGACGGGCCGAGCGGCTTCAGGACGTGCCGCTGTCGATCACGGCAATCAGCGGTGACCAGATCAAGAACGACGACATCACCGACGCGACCCGGCTGGAACAGATCGTCCCCGGTTTACGCCTCGGCCGCTCGGGTCCCGCCATTCGCCCCGCCATTCGCGGCGTCTATACCGAGGCGGTTGGGATCAACGCCGATCCCCGGATCGGCTTCTATATCGACGAGATCTATCAGTCGCGCTCGTCCCAGGGCGATGCCGCTTTTGTCGATCTGGAGCGGGTCGAGGTGCAGGAGGGGCCGCAAGGCACTTTGTTTGGCCGCAACAGCCTGGGCGGCAACATCACCCTGACCACAGCCACGCCCAAGGACAAATACGAGGGCGGCGTCGATGTAACCGGCGGCAATTATGGCCGGATCAAGACCGAAGCCTATCTGAACGTGCCGCTGGCAGACGGTCTCGCGGTGCGCGTTGCCGGCGAGTTCGAAAATCACAACGGCTATCTCAAAAGCACCGTCGACAGCGCCGCCGATCTGGAAGACAAGCGCGACGCGTTCGGCCGCGCCAGCCTGCGCTGGACCCCGCCGTCGCTCGACGGCAAGCTCGAGGTTTTGCTGCATGCCAGCTATTACCACGATGGCGGCCACGGCTATAACAATATCAACGCCAAGGTGATCGGCGCGCTGGTCGACCCCAGCCTCATTACCGCGCCGGGAGGATCGGTTACCGTCAATGGCGTTACCTACCCGTTCCCGGCCGGCTACAACGGCGGGAACTATGCGACCGGGACCCTTTACCCTTACACGACCGCGCTGCGCAACGGCGTCGCCCAGGTCAACGGCGCGAACATCGGCCTGCCGCTCGCCGGACCATACAGCACGGATTACGACTACCCGGCGCATCAGAACCTGCGGTCGCAGAATTACAGCGGATCGATCCGCTATGCGCTGAGCAACGCGCTGCAAATTCGCTCGATCACCGGGTATACCAAGTTCGACACGGTGAATGTCGGCGATGGCGACGGCGGGCCGGTGCCGATTTCGTATTATTACACGGTGACCAAAGCGAGGACGTTCACCCAGGAGCTTCAGCTGCAATCGACCGACAAGGCCAGCCCGCTGCAATTTACGCTTGGCGGCTTTTACCTCAACGACAGCGATGACGACGGCAGCGGCCTCGTCAATTTCCACAGCTACACCACCGCGACTGCGGCCGCCGCCGGCCTGCCGGTGCTCTACTCTGGTGGTAGCGTCTGCGGCTTTACCTATCTGCTCAACACGACGAGCTGTGCAATCAACAACCTGAACACGGCAGACAGCGCCGGGCCCGAGCATGCCAAGACGACCTCGCTCGCCGCTTACCTCCAGGCCTCTTACAGGATAGCCGACAAGCTGACCTTTACCGGCGGTGCCCGGTATACGGTGGACAAGAAGTTCTTCGAAGGCATCGCCCAAACCACCGATTACGTGGGCACTTATGTCGCCAACCAGAACAAGGCGGCGATCGCTGCCGGGCTTCCGGCGCCTTACCCGGCAGCAGGATACCATGCCAAGTTCCCGCTGCTGAGCGGTTCGAACAGCGCGACCTTCGAAAATCGGACCTGCGGCGGCTACACCGCCGGAACCTTTGCGGCCACCGGCAGCAATACCATCATCGGCTCGGTGCCCGACTACTTCACCACGCAATGCGGGCGAGCGCAGTTCAAGTTCGCCACGTTCCGGGGTGCCGTCGATTACAAGGTCACGCCCGATAATCTGCTGTACGGCAGCGTCTCGACCGGCAGGCATTCGGGCGGCTTCGGTGGCAGCACGGCGCCCGCGGTGAGCGCTACACCCGCCTTCGCCGCCTACGGCCCCGAAGGCGTGACTGCTTACGAAATCGGCTCGAAAAACAAGTTTCTCGACGGCAAAGTGGTGCTGAATGTCGCCGCGTACTACAATATCTATACGCATGTGCAGATCCAGGGTCTGCAGTATAACCCTTTCACCAATTCTAATTATACGACGATTTATAACGGGCCTACCGAAAAAGCGCCGGGACTGGACATCGATCTGACGGTGAGACCGGTGTCGGCATTGACGCTCAACGTTGCGGCAAACTACATCCATGCCCGGTACGATGTTTACGCCCAGCCGGTCTACTATAGCGGTCTGTGCACGATCAGCCAAGTTAAGGGCAGTCCCTGTTATGGCTACAGCGGGGCAAGCTACATTGCCAGCATGGGCGGTCTTGGTTCAGGATTTTTCCCTAACGCGCTTACCAACCCCGAACTGTTCACCATCGCCTCCACCAACTCGACGACGGGCGCCACCACCTCCTACGGATCGCTGATCTACAACAAGAAAACCCGGGTCCAGAACACGCCCGATATCGCGGTCCACTTCGGCGCGGCCTACCGGGTCGATCTCGGCGACAAAGGCAGCATCATCCCCGAATTCAACACGCTGTTCAGCGGCAATTATCTGCTCAGCGCCTCGACGCCACTGTTCCTCCAGCACTCCTATTTCAAGACCGATGCGCGCGTGACCTATGTGACGGCGAACGAACGGATCACGGCGCAGGTGTTCGTCAACAATATCACCAATATCGCCACGATCGGTCGGGTAACCACGGCCAGTCTGGCCGTATCGGGAACCTACGACGATCCGCGTACCTACGGCGTCCGGGTAGGCTATCATTTCTGATGCCGGCCAAGCTGGGCAAATGGGTTGCATCGCTCTATCGCGGGCGGCACAAACTGCCTAATACCCAAAGCCATGGCCAGTTCAAAAACCAATGGGGCGGTTGCCTTTGCCCCTCTCAGCAGGCAGCCCACCTCCTACGATGTCGCCCAATTGGCCGGGGTGTCGCAATCGGCAGTTTCGCGCTGTTTTCGCCCCGGTGGCAG
>CAXTOI010000268.1:0-5303 GCA_964245645.1 uncultured Novosphingobium sp.
CCCGATAGTACGTTGATGTCGCGACGATCTTGTGGATAACTTGAGATTGAGTAGATCGACTGCCGTGCTGCGTTGCGAAAGTTGGTGTTCCGATTCGCATTTCGAGGACGCACTCCAAACCGTCCCAGCGAGACGCCCAGCGAATGATGTGCTGGGCGTGTTATCGGGAATGCCATGTCGATTTAGCGTCGTGTTATTGGAAATGGAATTTGCGCTGATTTGCCGGCAGCGTTTCCGGTCTATCATTTGTGATCGTTACCGACTTCCGCTCCCTTCTCTGAGGCTGGCTGGGTAAGGCAAGAGAGGCATATTAGTGCAATATCTCGACGAGATCATAGCGGGCCGCGCGCCACGATCAGACGTGTTTTTAGAATCATGCGATCAACCCGGTGCGCCTGCGGCCAGCGACGGATAGCATTGGATGTCGGGCGTTTATGCGGGCTGGCTGCTGCAAAGGCGATATTTCTGAAAACACGCTAAGGACGCGGTCATCACGCGATGTGTGAAGGTGCCCTCGCTGTGTTTCTCAATAGCCTGGCAAATCGTGCTTGTTGCGTTCGTGGTGTTTCTTCATGAAGCCTTGGAATCGTTTTGAGTAGTTTCGCGGCATCTCGGACGGGTTCGAATTGAGGAAAGCGTCGAACTGCTTCATCAGTACGTCCAAGTCCCAGCCTGGGCATTCGGCCCTGATCGCATCGTAAATCTCAGGATCGAGAACCTCCTTCGCCCGCCCGCCGCAGACGCGGGGAGTGGCGCCCGCAACCGTTGCGTAGCTTGGATGATGCGGATCCATGCTGCTAGTCGGCTCGTCTGCTTTAAGGCTTGCAGTTGCTCGCGCCACCAGATTGCGGGTCAGCCTCATATCGACGAAGTCGTCAGCCGCTGCCTTCCTGGGTTTGGATGGGTGTGGATTGGCAATCGCGACCTTGGTGCTCGCCTTAGCGGGTGCCACCTTCGACTGGTCTGCGCCCTCAAGGAAGCGTCGCATGACCATCTTGAGTTTCGGTCGTGGACTCTCCGCGCCGATCACCTCGAGATAAATTTCAGGAAGGGTATTGCCGCGGGCAAGCTCGAGGATCTTGTTCTTGAATGAAGGCAATGAGCTTTCGCTGCCACTCTTCTGGTGCAAAGTCTCGAAGCCGATCGTGAACCCCTCGGCGCCGTTGCCGCCAGCGTGCTTGCGGCTCGCCCGGTACAGCCATTTGCCGAGCCCACTCGTAATTTCAAAATAAAGCGGGGAGATCGCCAGGACATTCCGCTTGTCCATCACGCCATCGAAGAACCACTTCGACAATGTGATCTCCATGCCCAGGGACCGCTGCGTCCGCTCGTCAACCAAGTGCGTGTAGCTATCGATCCATGAGAACGTCGTTTCGCGCGTCCGCGAGTTAGCACGAATATTCGTCTTGATTGTCGTGGCCTGCAGACGGTCGAGAGCGCCGATCAATCGCTCATACGCCCTCCCGCTGTTTCCCCAGCAAATGCGCTTGAGCATATCGCCCGGCTGCACCCGAATAGTAGGCGACAGATCATTGTCGCCCCGTTCCCGCAGCTCGTTCAAATGTGACGCGAGGTAGATCATAATGTCTGCATCCCATATCGTCGCCATTCCATATTCTGGATTAGCAGACACATGGACGGTCACGGTCTTATCGGGGCTAACATACTCAATCGGCTTGACCCGTCTCTTCTTCGACAAGCTGAAGAAGGGACGCTGCATCGTCTCCTGGTAGTCCCGAAGCGACACATCGCTGAAGTCGGGCAGCGTGAAAAACATCTCAAACTGCACACGCCGACCGCCGACAATCGTTGTTTGCGGTCCAGTGGTCACACCGAAAAGCTAACAATATCACTACCGTCCCACGCGTGGGACGCAGAGAACAAGCCGTTGTAATTAATAGATAAATCCATCGTTTCGAGAGTTGCACAGCGCTTCGAAAAGCATCTAAAGATCGCGCGGTTCATCGCCCCACACTCCTTAATATCTTCGCGTTCTCGATCAGCGGCCGCAGCGCCGAGAGAATGTCCTCGGCAGACGCCTCGGTGGGGTTCAGCGTGATCGTAAATCCACGCGCTTGGTCACGATCGACTTGGCCGATTGATGCGCCCTTGATCTCTATGAGCGCCTTTTGCGAACGGCCCGTGCGGGTCATGGTCGTTGCTGCAACGAGACGGGCAACCACCTCGCTCCCGCTGATCGGCTCCTCGTCACCGGACTGCCTGAAACTCTGTTCTGTTGCGATAACCTTGGCAGCTTCCTCCATCTTGGAACGAAGCGACGGCATGCGCAGAGCGGGCAGGAGCTTGTCGCCATGCCGCACTTGAAGATCCATCGGTGAATTAAAAGCGCTGACGATCGTGTGGGGAATTTCGGTGAGGCCGATATACCGGGCGAGAGTAGACTTGGACAGCTTGACACGATCGGCCATCTTGCTCTGGACACCCGCATAATAGGCATCAACCGCTGCCTTGTAGTTCGACCCGCGCTCCAGATCAGAGATATCCTCGCGTTCGCGATTCTCGATGTCTGCCAAGCGAAACGCTGCCTCATCGTCCAGATCTTCAATGATCGCGACAAGTTCAATTTCTGGGTAATGATGTGCGTTAAGCCACGATATCGCCCAGTGGCGGCGGGTGCCGATCACAAGCTCGTATTGCAACTCAGCGTGGGGTGTTCTGCGAACCACGACGGGGATGCGGTTGCAATTTTCAGCCTGAATCGAATCGATCAGGCTCCGAACGCGGTCCTCGGTCAGCAGTGCGTAATCACGGGCGTTGCCCGGCCAAACCGAGCATTCGGCCGGCTTGAGTCGGATGGTGGGGCGCTTCACCATTCGAGCGGACTCGGTGAAACCCTCAAGCCGCTTCGTCGTAAAAGTCTTCTTGGGCGCAGACGGAGAAGTATCGTCCACGTCGGGAACAGTTTTGAGCGGTGAGGCGGCCAATGCCTCGCCGATGAGCGATCGCCGACTCATGCCGCGACACTCGCAGCTGTTTCACTCTTGCGGCTTGTAATGCTCTGCGAGGGCCATTGCTCGCGCACTTGCTGCAACACTTCCCCAAAGACATCATCGAGATTCTCGCGGCATCGTTGGTAGGTCGCGTGCGAGGCGGAAGGCTTGCTTTCGTAGACAGATCGAAAAGCCTGGGTCGCGTTCTTGATTTCCTCCGACGCGAGGATCGGCTTGCTGAGAAGAAAATTGGCGTAGGTCGCCTGCATCATTTTCCACATGTCGTTCTCGCCGGGCTTGCTCGGTGTGTAGGCAGAACAGACGATGCGAATGAAACCGTAATCGACCGGCGTCCCGTTGGCTTCGAGCACTTCTATGTTCTCCGCGATCGTTTCCATGAAATGGATCGTCGACAGATAGTCGAGTTGGCGTGCAGGCACGGGAACGAGAAGACCCGTAGCTGCGGCCATCACATTAAGACCCAGGAAGCCCATAGCGGGTGGCGGATCCAACAGGACGACGTCAAAGTCCTTGATGACGCTCGATATGCCGATACGGAGCCGTTGCAGTCCTTCACGGACCGCTTGGCCACCCTCACGCAGGGTGGCCGTCAGATCCCATTCGGCATCCTGAAGGCCAAGGCTCGAGGGCACAATCTTGATGGTCGGCCACGCCGTATCGCAGATGGCTAGCGGGAACTCGTCAAATGTGCTCCGAGGCGATAGAAAATTTCCGAGCGTCTGCTCCTCATCGAGCAAGGACTCAGGCTGAATATCGAACATTGTGGTCGTTGATGCCTGCGGGTCGCAGTCGATCACCAGAACCCTGAAACCATGCAACGCCAAAAAATCGGCGAAATGCTTGGTGATCGTGCTCTTTCCGACTCCGCCTTTGAAGTTCTGGATGGCAATGATCACTGCATCTTCGTCGGGGGCCTTGCCGGGATGAATACCAAGCGCTTCCCGGATGTGGGTCAGATCCTCTAAGGTATAAAAGCGTCGGCCATTGCCAAGTTGCTTGGGCGAGGAAAGGCGACCTTCCTTCTCAGCTTTTGCCAATGCCTCGGGCGTACGACCGACAAGGTCTGCCGCTATTCCAGGGCCAAAAGTAAGATCCAGAACCTTTCGATCTTCCGGCTTGAACACAATTGCCTTTACGCGGTCACGCATCTGCTCACATGATCGCGTCATGTTTCGCAGGGTATTCACCGTATAGGACATGCGCAGCCAGCTCCCTCCGAATCAGGGATTCCAACTCGGTTAGTGTTTAATGGAATGAAATTGCAATAAATGTCAAACCAATGCGTGCCAACGCCCCTGAACGGGAATCGGACGCATGCACACTCCTCTGTTTGAAACCAGTCTTAGCGTGATTCGCTTGTGAACATAACGCGAACACGCCGCGTCCGCCATGGGCATTTTGGGGTATAAGGAAAGCGGAAGCCTCCAAGCCGCTCAGCCTGCCGGGATCCCAGATCGATTTCCCTTGAATGCGCTAATATTGAGTGCATAGGTTCCGCAAGGAGCGCATACATGCTTGCAGCTTTTCTCGATAATATCCGTGACGGTGACCTGATCGCGCCCAAGCGCATGGCCGAACGCCTGCACCTGCCGCTGACAAAGCTGTCCAAGCTGGCACGCCTCAACCGAAACACCATGGTGTCGCGTCCCCGCAGTCCGGCGGTGCAGGAAAAGCTCGGCCAGATTGCGCGGATCATCACCCGTGCTGCCGAACTCTCTGGCGACGAGGGCCGAGCCATCATCTGGTTCCGGCACCAACCCATCTCGGGCTTCGGCAAGACGGCAGAGCAGCTGGTGGAAGAAGGCTATGCTGAAGCCGTGCTCGAAGATCTCGAGCGTATGGCCGACGGCGTTTATTCGTAAGTTTTTCCTGCCGGTGGTTGGATTTAACTCATCGAGTTTGCGGAACGATCTACCGGGGCCGGGGCGGGCGTGGCCTACCTGTTAAGATCGTTGACTTGCTCGCTTTGGCGCATGCTTCCCATTCGCTACCAGCGCGAGCCATTTTCGGGCGAGGGGGCACGGCTGTATGGCGGCCGGTGGAATGCCAAGGGCTCGCACGCGCTCTACCTCTCGACCGATCATGCGACCGCCGTTGCCGAATTCTATCAGGGATTGGCCAAGCCGGGAACACTTGCGCCCTACTGCCTCGACGCGAAACACATCGCAGATCTAACCAATGGAAAGGGTTTTGCCCGTGATGCGCGGGTTCAGGAAGCGCTGGATGCGAACTGGAAAGCTATCGCGGTCACCGGCAAACAGATCCCGCCCGGTTGGGTGCTGGCCGACGAATTGATCGCCTCAGCGGAGGATCGAGCATTGCTTCCCTCAG
>CAXTOI010000269.1:0-5302 GCA_964245645.1 uncultured Novosphingobium sp.
ATCGCCGAAGCCGTCGTCGGCGTGCAATTCATTGAGGACGAAGCGCATATCGCGCAGGGGAGCGGTGTAGATCTGCATGGCGGTTCTCCTGCGATTCGGTTTTCCCATCTTCCTGAGCGTGTCGAAGGACGGGCGGGGGTTCGGGTCTAGTTCCGTAACGGCTTTCCGGTATCCAGCATATGTTCGATCCGCGCGACGCTGCGGGAATCGCGAACCGAGGCCATGAATTCCTCCGCCTCCAGCGCCAGCAACTGATCCTCGGTGATCGTGTCGATCACATCCGCATCGCCGCCGGTCAGGATTCGCGCGAGCCGTGTCGATACCACCTCGTCATACGGCGTGGCCAGCCCGCGCGCGCGGAAACCATGGACGGCCAGGTCGAGCGCCGCCCTGCCCCCCTCGCCCGGCAGGCGGAAGGTCGGCGGGGTCGGCGGGGTATAGCCTTCGACCAAGGCCAATGCGCGCGCCTTGGCATCGGCGAGCAGGCGATCGCGGTTCATGGTGATGCCGTCGCCGGCGCGCAGGAAGCCGATCTCCCTGGCGTTGGCCGCCGACTTGGCGACGGTTGCGGTGGAAATCGTCTCAAAGGCCTTTGCCACCGCCGGCATCGGGCCATGTGGCGCCCCGGGCGCATGGGCGAGGCGGTCGAGCATTTCGCCGCAGCCGCCCCAGCCCGGCACCACGCCCACGCCGCATTCGACCAACCCGATATAGGTTTCGGCATGGGCCTGCACCGCATCGGCATTGAGGCAGATTTCGCAGCCCCCGCCCAGCGCGGTACCGAATGGCGCGGCCACCACCGGGAATGGCGCGTATTTCAGCGCCTTGTACGCCCGCTGACCGCCGACCACCAATTTGTGCACTTCGCTCCAGGCAGCGATGTTGATCGCGAACAGCGCGAGCCCGAGATTGGCGCCGACGGAGAAATGGCTGCCTTCATTATAGACTACCAGCGCTTTGTAGCGCTCCGCCACCAGCGGCACGGCTTGGCCGATCAACGCCATCACGTCGCCGTCGAGCGCGTTCATCTTGGCCGTGAATTCCAGGCACAGCACTCCGTCGCCGATGTCCCACAAGGCCGCCGGACCATTCTTCAGCAAGGGCTTGGCGGCAAGCTTGACGTCTTCGAGCAGCAGCACGCCCTCGGGGCGCACGACATCGTGATAAGTGCCGTCCAGCGCGAGGAACTGCCGCTTGCCGGCCTCGACCCGGTAGAACGGGCGGCCATTGGCCAACGCCACGATCGGCGGAACTTCGCTGCCCTCGGCCTGCAGTCGCGAGGCGAAATTGCCGACGCCGATGCGGTCGATCAGCTCGAAAGGCCCGTATTTCCAGTTGTAGCCCAGCTTCATCGCCGCATCGATGGCGACAATGTCCGCCGCCGCCTCGGGGACGAGACCGGCGGCATAAGTCAGCGTCTGGCCCAGCACGGCCCAGGCATAAGCGCCAATTTTACCCGACACGGCGATCAGCGCGCGCAGATCGCGCTGCGCGGGTTGCGGAATGGCGCTGGGCCTGGCGGCCGGGCGATAGGCGCCGGTCACAAGATCGATCGCTTCCCTGGCTTTGCCGGCTGCGCGGTTGAGGCGATAGAATCCGCCTTTGCCCTTCCGCCCGGTATAGCCGTCGGCGATCATTTTCAGGATCAGCGGGTAATCCTTCGCGACCAGCTGATAACGATCGCCGGGCGCGAGGGTCGAGGTCAGGCTGGCCTTCAGATGCGGCATCAGATCGATGCCGACCAGATCGAGCAGGCCGAAAATGCCCGTCCTGGGCACGCCCATCGGCGCGCCGGCGATGGCGTCGGCATCCTCGACGCCGACCCCGAGGTCCAAGGCGGCATTGACCGCGACCTGCAGCCAGAAGGTGCCCACGCGGTTGGCGATGAAGCCCGGCGTGTCCTTGGCGGGGATGATGGTCTTGCCCATCGCCTGGTCGGCGAAACCGCTGACCGCCGCGACCAGTTCGGCATCGCTGCCCGGCCCGGCGACCACTTCGAGCAGGCGCATGTAGCGCGGCGGATTGAAGAAATGGGTGATCAGGAAATCGCGGCGGAACGCGTCCGAGCGGCCTTCCACCAGTGCCGCCAACGGAATGGTCGAGGTGTTGGACGAGATCGCTGTGCCCGGACGGCGCACCGCCTCTAGCTTTTCATACAAAGCCCGCTTGAGATCGATGCGCTCGACGATTGCTTCAATCACCCAGTCGCATTCGGCGACGCGCGCGAGATCGTCGTCGATATTGCCGACCTCGACCAGCCTGGCCGCCGCGGCCGACATGAAGGCGGCAGGTTCGGCCTTGCGCAGCCGCGCCAGCGCGTCGCGCGCCACGGCGCTGCGATCGGAAGGGTCACGAACGATATCGAGCAACAGCACCGGCACGCCGGCATTGGCGACCTGCGCAGCGATGCCGGCGCCCATCGTGCCGGCGCCGATCACGCAGACTTTCTTGATCGAACCGGTCATCACACCGCCTCCAGCACGGTGGCGATGCCCTGGCCGCCGCCGATGCACATCGTCGCCAGCGCATAGCGGCCACCGTCACGCTGCAACAGCGCCGCCGCCTTGCCCAGGATACGCGCGCCGCTGGCGCCCAGGGGATGGCCGAGCGCAATCGCGCCGCCGTCGCGATTGAGCTTGGCGACATCGAGACCGAGATCCTGGACGACTGCGAGCGATTGGCTGGCGAAGGCCTCGTTCAGCTCGATGTGGTCGAGATCGGCGACGGTGATGCCGGCGCGGGCCAGCGCCTTTTGCGTCGCGGCAACCGGGCCGATGCCCATGATCTCGGGCGCGCAGCCCGACACCGCCACCGATTTGATCCGCGCCATGATCGGCAGGCCGACAGCGCGGGCGAAGTCCTCCGCCGCGACCAGAACCGCGGTAGCGCCATCGGTGAGCGGCGAAGACGTGCCGGCGGTGACCGTGCCGGCAGCGTTGAACGCGGGCTTCAGCGCGGCGAGCGCCGCGGCGGTGGTGCCGGGGCGCGGCGTGCCGTCCTTATCGACGATCCCCGCCTTGGTGGTGATCGGCACCAGTTCGGCATCAAACCGCCCCGCCGCCTGTGCCGCCGCCGCCTTCTGCTGGCTGGACACGGCGAATTCTTCCTGCGCTTCACGCGTAATGCCGTAGCGGGTCGCCACATTTTCGGCGGTGTCGCCCATGCCCATGTAAGCGGCGGACCGCTTGGCGAGCGCGGCGTTAGGCAGCGGGTTGAAGCCGCTCATCGGCACCCGGCTCATCGATTCGACTCCGCCACAGATGAACGCCTCGCCCGCGCCAAGCTGGATCTGCCCGGCAGCATAATGCGCCGCGCTCATCGCGGAACCGCAAAACCGGTTGATGGTCAAGCCGCCGACGCTGAGCGGCAGATCGGCCAGCAAGCCGACCAACCGCGCGAGGTTCAGCCCCTGCTCGCCTTCCGGAAAGGCGCAGCCGAGCACCAGATCCTCGATCGTCGCGGGATCTATACCGCTGCGCTCGACCAGCGCGCGCACGACCGCAGCGGCCAGATCGTCGGGCCGGGTGCGCGCCAGGGCCCCCTTGCCGGCGAGATGGAACGGGGACCGGGCATAGCCGGCAATAACGATATTGCGCATGAAAATCTCTCCGAAGCAGGTCGCGGCGTGGGGCGCTGGCCTCTTATCGTAATGGAGCTTGAATTTCCCTATACGTCAATCTAAATTTGGCGCATAGGGGATTTGTCGAGGAACGGATTAACCAAAACAATCGCGAACAGGGCGCATTCAAGCAGCCTGTCGCATCGAGGATGGATGAAGGATATGTTTGCCATTATCTTGGCTGCAGCGGCTATGTCAGCGGCTGCTCCCGACAGTATCATAGGGCGCTGGATGACCGAAACGCGCCATGGCGTGGTCGAGATCACGTCGTGTGGCAGTTCAATTTGCGGACGGCTGGTCGATTCCGACAGCATCCGCGCCAACCCGCAAAAACGCGACGACAACAACAAGGACGCGGCGCAACGACAGCGCCTGCTAAAGGGACTGCCGATGCTGCAAGGCTTCAGCGGCCACGCATCCCAATGGGATGGCGGCAGCGTCTATAATCCCGATGATGGCGGGACATATCATGGCACGTTGACCATCGTGGACCCGAACACGCTGAAGGTTCGTGGCTGTATTGTCTGGCCCTTGTGCAAGAGCCAGATCTGGAAGCGCTTAGGATAAGCCCCGAAGGGGTACGGAAAGAGGAACGAACACATGATCAAGACGAGCAACTTTCGCCTGCTGACCACCAGCGCAGCATTCGCCGGCATTGCGTTGGGCGCGGCCCCGGCCATGGCCGGCGGCTTCTACCTGCAGGACCAGTCGGCCAAGGGCACCGGGCGTGCCTATTCGGGCGAGGTCGCTGATCAGGGCGCCGAGAGCCTTTGGTGGAATCCGGCGGCGATCGGCGGGCTCGATGGCGGCAGCGCGGCGATCAGCGCCACTGCTATCCTGCCGCGCGCCGATGCGTCCAATGTGGACACGCTGATCCTGCGGCCCGGCCAGGCCCCGGCGCCGGTCGGCGGCGACCAGGTCAGCCGTAATCCGATCAACAAAGGCGTCGTCCCGACCGGTTCGATCGCCCACAGCCTGGGCCATGGCGTGGCGGTGGGGCTGGCGATTACCGCGCCGTATAATTTCACCACCCAGTATCCTGCAACCAGCTGGGCGCGCTACTCGGCGCTGACCACGCGGCTGCGGACGATCGATATCCAGCCGACCGTCGCGGTGGAGCTGGCGCCGGGGTTCAGCGTCGGCGCGGCAGTGAATATCGAACGGACCACCGCGAAGCTGGGCAACGCCTTGCCCAACCTGCTGGCGGTGCTGCCTGACGGCTCGGAGCAGTTGAGCGGCAAGGGTGTGGACTTCGGCTACACGGTGGGCGCGCAATACCGGCACGGCCCGCTCAGCCTGGGCGGCAGCTACAAATCGTCGATCAATCACTATCTGGACGGTAATCTCGCGATCTCCGGCCTGCTCGGGCCATTGGCCGGACAGAATGTCAGCCTGTCCACGTCCGCCCGCTTCAAGACGCCGTGGCAGGCTATCGCCGGTGCGCGTTATGCTATCACCCATGCCGTGACGCTGGATGCCCAGGTCACCCGCTTCGGCTGGAACAAGTTCGATGCGATCCAATTGTCCGCGCCGGTCAACGCCGCCATCCCGGAAAACTATCGCAACACCTGGAGCTATGCCGGCGGTGTCGATATCGACGTGGCCCCGACCTGGACGCTGCGCGGCGGTGTGCAGCGCGATCTCCCCCCGGTGCGCAATGACCAGCGCGATGCGCGGGTGCCC
>CAXTOI010000270.1:0-5302 GCA_964245645.1 uncultured Novosphingobium sp.
GCCCACCCCAACCCCTCCCGCAAGCGGGAGGGGCTTTGAGTCACTCCTGGCGCGCCACTACCCCAACGATCTGCTTATCTCCGGCTTCGACATCCTGTTCTTCTGGTGCGCGCGGATGGCGATGCAGGGGATGCATTTCATGCATGAGGTGCCGTGGCGGCGGCTTTACCTGCATGGGCTGGTGCGTGCGGCCGATGGGCAGAAGATGTCCAAGTCCAAGGGCAATGTCGTCGATCCGCTGGTGCTGATCGACAAATACGGCGCGGATGCGTTGCGGTTTTTCATGGCGGCGATGGAAAGCCAGGGGCGCGACGTGAAGATGGATGAACGCCGGGTGGAAGGCTATCGCAACTTTGCCACCAAGCTGTGGAACGCGGCGCGGTTTTGCCAGGCGAACGGCATCGGCGCCAGCACCACGCTGGCCGCACCGACCGCGACGCTAGCGGTGAACCGGTGGATCATCGGCGAAGTGGTCGAGACGCTGGCCGAGTTCGACAAGGCGATGGCGGACCTCCGTTTCGATGCGGCGGCCAATGCGATCTATCACTTCGTCTGGGACCAGTTCTGCGACTGGTATATCGAGTTGATCAAGGGGCAGTTCGACGGCGAGACCAAGGCCGTTGCGGGGTGGGTGCTGGACCAGATCCTGGTGATGCTGCATCCGCTGATGCCGTTTGTGACCGAGGAATTGTGGAGTAGTCTGGGTACGCGGGAGAACGCGTTGATCGTGGCGCGGTGGCCAGAGCCGCAGGCGGCAGTGGATGCAGAGGCCAAAGCTGAAATCGAGTGGGTGATCGAAATAGTCGCCGCCCTTCGGTCGACGCGAACCGAGCTGAATATTCCGCCTGGCGCCCGCATTCCATACGGGGCCATCGCTGCACCGGCTGAACTTTATCCGCGATTTGCCCGGCATGAAGCTGTCTTGGCGCGACTTGCCCGTGTGGAACCGGCTGCGGGCGGCCAGTGGCAAGCGCAAGTTGTTGCCGGCGGTGCGACATTAGGGCTTCAGGTCGGCGATGCGATCGACATCAATGTCGAACGGGAGAGGCTCGCCAGGGCAAGAGATACTGCCGAAAAGGAACGGGATGCGCTTCTCAGGCGGTTCGAGAACCCTGCCTTCGTTGAAAAGGCGAAACCTGAGGCGGTAGCGAAAGCCCGCACCGATCTCGAAACCCATATCCTAGAGGCCGCGAGGCTCGCAGCGACACTGGCGCGATTAGGGTGACCTGCCCTTCCCCGCCTGTTCTGAGCCTGGCGAAGGGCTGCTTTGTTCTTCGCCGGACGCAAGCGAGAAGGACAGCCCTTCGACAAGCTCAGGACGGGCGGGGGTTTGCGCGACCCATCGCGACTTGGGCGAGGTTCTGCCCTTGCCCTTGACTCTCGCCACGGTGTCGGCGGGCGAACCGGAAATATTCGCTGCGTTGCAAGGTGAAGGGCCATCTATGGGGTGGCCTTGCGCTTTTGTGCGGCTGTCGCGCTGCAATCTGGCGTGCGAGTGGTGCGATACAGCTTATACGTGGCGGTTCGATGGCGATGATCGGCCGCATCGCGATGGGATCGGCTTCGATCGTGGCGCCAATCAGGTGACGCTGGCCGAGGCCGATGTGGCCGCGCGGATCGCTGCCCTCGGCAAGACGCGGCTGGTCGTGACCGGGGGCGAGCCGCTGTTGCAGGCGGCGGCGCTGGCGCGGATGATCGGGCGGCTGCCGGCGATGCAGATCGAGGTGGAAACCAACGGCACCGTGTTGCCGGGGCCCGCGCTCGATGCGCTGATCCAGCAATACAACGTCAGCCCCAAGCTGGCGCATTCGGGCAATCCGCGCGAACTGGCGCTGATTCCGGCGGCGCTGGCGCATTTCGCCGGCAACCCGCGCGCCTTTTTCAAATTCGTGATCGCGCAGCCGGCCGATGTCGATGAAGTGTGTGCGATCGCCGGTCAATATGCCATACCGCCTTCGCGCATCCTGCTGATGCCCGAAGGCCGCGACAGCGCGACCTTGCGCGCGCGTGCGGTCTGGCTGAGCGAGCTCTGTGCGGTTCATGCATTCAGATACTCCGATCGCTTGCATATCCATCTGCATGGCGACACCAGGGGCACCTGACGGGCTGGTCAGCGAACGCGCACCGACGCAGGCGCGCGCGAAAATTCCTTGAGGCTGGTCTGGACCGAGATCAACTGATTGATCAACGCGATCACTTCCAGCGAACGATCGACCGGCGCCCGGGCCGATGCCGCGTCGAGCTCGGTTGCCGGGATCGACCAGCGCTTGCCGCGATGGGCGATGACGACCGCCGCAGGCCCGGCCGCGTCGATCTTCACGTCGAACAGCGTGCCGCCATCGGCGTCGGGAGCCTGCGGTGCGCCTTCGAGCTTTGCCCGCAGGCGCTTGCCGAGGAAGTAGACGATCCCATCGGGTGAGCGGAAGACGATGTTCATGGCCAATGCCCTGGCCGGCGAGCGGGCGGGGCCGACCCCGGCGGTGACCTTGTCCTGCATGGCAACCGCAACGGCTGCACCCGGTCCGAGCGCGAACTGGCGGGACAGCACCGGGCTGCTCTCCAGCGCGGCCGCGAACCGCGCCCGGCACGCGTCGCGGAAAACGTCGGGCACCTGCGCTTCCAGATGCCGCTCCGGCTGGGTACTTACCGTGACCATGCTCGAGACGTGGTCCGCCGGTGGCGGGCCGAGCTTGACATCGAACTTGTCGAGCGCGCCGCCGGTGATCGTCTTCAAAGCCTCGGCAGCGGCCACCGTGAAATTATAGTCGGTGCCCGGCTCGGGCTTGCCGAGCCGGAAACGAATGGCCGCAAACGCCGCATCCACCTGCGCGGTCTCGATGCCCGGTTCGATCTCGATCCCGGCGACGACGCGATCATCATAGCTGCATTCGACCCGCTGCACCAGCAGCGGAGCCAGGAATTCGGGCGGCCAACCCTGCGACAGGAACATCTCGATCGTTTCGGAATTGATCGGTTGCAGCATGCCTTTGCCAAACTCGTCGCTGTTCAACGGCACGACCGTAAAGGTCGGCGCATTGGTGATCGAGCCGTTGACGGTGGGGGTGAATGCGGTGGCGTCACCGCCGGCCAGATTGGCGATCGAGCCGCTGACCCCGGCCTGGAGATTGAGACTGCCCTCGATCTGCGAAAACGCGGTGTAGTAGGTCGGCTCGCGATAGGCGGCGCGCACGATATTGAGCAGGATCATGCGATTGCGCGTATCGGCGACGACGCGATTATAATCGACCGAGAAACTGGTCATGGTCGGTCGCATCGAGACGCAGCCGGAAAGAAGCGACGCGGCACAACAAAGCGCAGTTCCGATCCGCCAGTTCCGCACCATTGCCTCGCCCCCTGTTATGCTTGCGACGATTTACGATTTGCTTGATGTCGCGGGTCGAAGTTGCTGGACGTTTGGGGGGGTGTCAATGTTCTCCGCATCGTCTTCCCGGACTTGATCGGGATCGTGCTTCTTGTTGGATGAGCGTTTGCCGAAAGAAATCGGGGGTTAATTGATCCCCAACCATCTTGCTCCAGCCCGAGGAAAGCCCAACCGCGGATCAAGCCCGGGGCGACGGGGGAGGGGCAATCGCCTATGCCGCACAGGTTGCGGAAAAAGCTTCCTCTCCCGCAAGCGGGAGGGGAGAACATCCGTCTAGGCTGTTACCGCCCCTGTGCGCGCCAGCGCTGGACGGTGCGGGCTACCATTTCGGCTTCGCCGCCGCTCCGGCTCCATAATTCGACGAAGGATGGATCGGCTGAAGCGGGGCGCCGGGCTTCGTCCAGGCGATCGAACGACATGCGGATCGGAATTGCGACGCCTTCTCCGCAGATGACGCATTCGCGATTGCGCAGCGCGGGGATCGCATCGAGAAAGCCGCGCGCGCCTTCGGGCATGGCGGCTTTGACGAAAGCCTGGTCGCGCTCGTTGTTCAGGCGCATGGTGATGATCGTGCCGCATTGCGACAGCACGCCCTCGGCGAGGTCGGACGGGCGCTGCGAGATCAGCCCCAGCGAAATGCCGTATTTGCGGCCTTCCTTGGCGATCCGCGACAGGGTGGCGCCCACCGCCGAGCGATCCGCAGCACTCTCGTTCGGGACGTAGCGGTGCGCTTCTTCGCAGACCAGCAGGATCGGCGCGGTGCGTTCCTCGCGGCTCCAGATGGCGTAGTCGAACACCAGCCGGCTCAACACCGCGACCACCGTGGCGGTAATTTCGGAGGGCACGCCCGAAACATCGACGATCGCGATCGGGCGTCCGTGCGACGGCAGGCGGAAAATCCGGGCGATGAATTCGCTCATCGTATCGCCGACCAGCACCCCCGAGAACAGAAACTGAAACCGCGGATCGGTCTTCAATTCATCCAGCCGGGTGCGAATGCGCATGTATGGTGCGGTGGTGGTGGCCTTGTCGAGCCGACCCATGTCGTTGTGCAGGATCTGCGCGAGATCCGACAGCAGATAGGGCACCGGCGAATCGACGGTGATGCGCCCCATGGCGTCCGCATGCCGGTTTTTCAGGCGCGCGGCGAGCAGCGATCTGGCCAGGATTTCGCTATCGACGTGCCGATCGTCGCCCCTGGCGGTGAGCATGATTTCGCAATGCTCCTCGAAGTTCATCAGCCAATAGGGCAAGTGCAGGTTCGAGACGTCGAAGGTCAGCCCGCAATCGCCAAAAGCCGCCGAATATTCGCCATGCGGGTCGATCATCAGGATGTGGCCTTGGGGCGCGGCTTCGCAGATCCGGTGCAGGATCAGCGCCAGGCTGGTCGATTTGCCGGTACCGGTCGAGCCGAGAATGGCAAAATGCTTGCCCAGGAACCGGTCGATATGCAGGCTGCCGCGAACATCGCGCGTGGGATAGACGGTACCGATCGCGATCGACGAACGCCCGTCACCGGTAAACACCTGATGCAGATCCCGGTCACCGGCAGGATAGACCGGCGCATGGGGCATCGGATAATGGGTGACGCCGCGGCGAAATCCCTCGATCCGCCCGGTCAGCCGGTCGATATTGCCTTCGCCGACGAAATCGACCCAGGCGGTGATGCTGGAACGATCCTGCGCATCCTGCCTCTGGGATCGGACGCTGACCAGCAGCCAGCTGTTGCCGACGCGCACCTTGACCAGGCTGCCGACCTGGCCGGCCAGCGAAACCGCGCGATCGGGGGAAGCGGCACATTGCTCCAGCGCTTCGCGATCGAGCGCGATTTCGCTGCCCGATCCGCCAATTTCGAGCACGACGCCGATCGGTTTGGCAAGCAGATTTGCCGCCGATAAGCCAGCGTTGACCAACTGGACC
>CAXTOI010000271.1:0-5293 GCA_964245645.1 uncultured Novosphingobium sp.
CCCTGGTGATGAAGCTGGTGTTCTCCGTCATGCCGCGTCGCGCGCCGGCGCTGCCAGCGCCAGCTTCGGCACCGCGTCGCGCAGCGCCTCGCGCTCGTCGATCGTCCAGTCCTTGACCAGATCCCACGCCGCATCGAGCGCCGCCTGGTCGTACAGCAACCCGACCCACAGCGCCGGCAACGCACAGATGCGATTGGTCGGCCCGCCATCGGCGCCGCGCATCTCCAGGAAGCTTTTCAGCCGCACCTCGGGAAAAGCGGTCGACATATGATCGATCCAGTCGCTCGGCCGCGGCAATTCACCCGGCAGCGCCGGCAATTTGCCCGCGAGAAAATCGCGGAAACTCTGCCCCGCCGCATCGATATAACGCCCTTCGCGATAGACGAAGTACATCGGCACATCGAGCATGTAATCGACATAGCGCTCGTAGCCGAACCCATCCTCGAACACGAACGGCAGCATCCCGGTGCGCGCCGGATCGGTGTCCGACCAGATATGGCTGCGGTACGACAGGAAGCCGTTCGGCTGCCCTTCCGTGAACGGCGAATTGGCGAACAGCGCGGTCGCCAGCGGCTGCAGCGCCAGCGATACGCGAAATTTATGCACCATGTCGGCCTCGCTCGAATAATCGAGGTTGGTCTGGATGGTGCAGGTGCGCAGCATCATGTCGAGCCCCATCGTGCCGACGCGCGGCATGTGGCGCAGCATGATCGCATAGCGGCCCTTGGGCATGGTCGGCAGCTCGTCGCGACGCTTGTCGGGCCACATGCCAAGCCCGAGGAAGCCGGTGCCGGTGCGCGCACCGATCGCCTTTACCTGTTCGAGATGGCGGCCGGATTCGGCGCAGGTCTGGTGCAGATTAACCAGCGGCGCGCCCGACAATTCGAACTGGCCGGCCGGCTCCAGGCTGATCGCGCCGTCGGCGCCTGACATGGCGATGACGTGTTTTTGACCATCCGGGCCTTCTTCCTCGACCGGCGTCCAGCCATAATCTTCCAGTGACAGCAGCAGGTCGCGGATGCCGCCCGGCTCGTCATAGCTGGGGGCGTGGTGATCTGCTTGCGCGTAGACCAGCTTTTCATGCTCGGTGCCGATCCGCCAGCGTTCGCGCGGTTTTTCGCCGGCCGCGATCGGGGCGATGAGTTGATCGCGGTGCTCGATCGCCGTCTTGGCGGTATCGGATGCCAGTGTGCTCATGGCGCCCCCGATAATGCGGCGCACAGCGAAGTGCCAGCGCAATTACGCAGGCGTCACCGGGTGTACCCCGCGCTGCTGATCGAGCCGCGATCAATCCCGCCAGTCGCCGATAACGCCCATCCACAATGCAATTGCCGCAATTGCCGCCGTCTCGCCCCGCAAGATACGCGGCCCCAGTGAAATCGGGCGCGCCGCCGCCACAGCGCGAATCGCGCCCCGTTCGCCATCATCGAATCCCCCTTCGGGCCCGACCAGCAGCGCAGCCGGTCCCGAATGCGCGCCAAACGCTGCGGCGGCAGGCTCGCCCCCGGCCTCATCGGCAAAAAACAGCGCGCGCTGCGCGTCATGCCCGCGCAGCAAGGCATCCAGCTTCACCGGCTCGCGGAATTCCGGCAAGGCGGTGCGCGCGCATTGCTCCGCTGCTTCGGTTACGATCGCCCGCGCCCGCTCCGCGTTCAGCTTGTCGGCGACGCAGCGACGGGTCAGCACCGGCTGGATGCGGCGCACCCCGAGTTCGGTGGCCTTCTCCAACACCAGGTCAAAGCGATCCTTTTTCAGCAATGCCGCGTAGAGCACCAGATCGGGCACCGCCTCGCGTCCGCGCAATTGCTTCTCGCATTGTGCCACCAAGTCGCGCTTGCCCGCCGTGGCGATTGTCGCCGCCCATTCGCCGGTGATGTCGTCGCACAGGATCACGACGTCACCGACCGCGATGCGCATCACCCGCGCCAGATAATGCGCCTGCATCCCTTCGATCGAGACCTGTCCACCCTCAGCGAGCGGACCGGGGACAAACAGGCGCGGTGTGCTTTTGGGTGGCCAGGCGGGGATTGCGGGCATGGCGCCATCTATCCGATCGCGCTGCGCCGCGCTATGGCCCGCGCCATGTTCGAAGACGTTGTAGCTTTGCCTCTTCCTCCCCGCGCGCGTGGATGCCCCCACCCAACCTCGCCCGACCGGGGGAGGAGTAGATATGCATCGATCCAACACTGATCTATCTTGATTAATGGCGCACATCGTCCCCGATACCCAGCATCGCGGGCTGATCGCACGCCTGCCGCAATGGCCGCGCGATCTGGCGCAGCTTGCCCGCTTCGATCGGCCGATCGGCTGGTGGCTGCTGTTCTGGCCCTGCGCCTGGGGCGTGCTGCTGGCGGGCGGCACACGCGAATGGTCGTTGATCGCATGGCTGTTGCTGGGCGCGATCGCGATGCGTGGCGCGGGCTGTGTGTATAACGATATCGTCGATGCCGATCTCGATCGGCAGGTCGCGCGCACCGCCTTGCGCCCGGTCGCCAGTGGGCGCGTGAGCAAGCGAGCGGCACTTGCCTGGGCGCTGGCGCTGTGCCTGATCGGCTTGATCGTACTCTTGCGATTGCGCTGGCAGGCGCAGTGCGTGGCCTTGGGCAGCATCGCGCTGATCGCCGCCTATCCGTTCATGAAGCGTATCACTGGTTGGCCGCAGGCGTGGCTGGGGCTGGTGTTCACCTGGGGCGCGCTGGTCGGCTGGGCTGCGATCCGCAGCGATCACCTCGATGGGCTGGCCGCGCTCTATGCAGGCAGCGTCTGCTGGTGCATCGGTTATGACACGATCTACGCATTGCAGGACCGGGAGGACGACGCGCTGGTGGGGATCGGTTCGAGCGCGCTGTCGCTCGGCCGGTTCGTTCGCGCGGGGGTTGGCGGATTTTATGGCGCGGCGGTGGCGTTGTGGGCAACGGCGTTCTGGCTGTTGCGGCCCGATGTGCTGGTGCTGGCGGCGCTGGTGCCGGTGGCGGCTCACCTGGCCTGGCAAGTCCTCACCCTGCGGCCCATGCAGGACGGCAACGCGCTCGCCCGCTTTCGCGCGAACCGAACCGCCGGGCTGCTGCTGGCAATGGCCTGCTGGGCGGTGGGCAGGGTTGCATTTCAAGTCTAGAACATTGTGCCGTGATTGAACCACCTCCGTCTTCCCTGAGCTTGTCGAAGGGCTGCCTTTCTCTATGAGACTGGACGCGACTGCACCGACTGCCCAAAGGACAGCAGTCCTTCGACAAGCTCAGGACTGGGCGGGATTGACGATGGCTCCGGCCCTGAGCACGCCTCTCTACACCAACCCCAACCTCGCCAATTCGCTTACCAGATGGCTCGGCAGCGCTTCGCCGGCCGCCTCGTAATCGAGGTCGGCAGGGGCATCCGGGCCGGCAAGATAGCGCCAGCCCTGATGCGCGCGGCGCGCCTGCGGGTGGACTGCGATCAGGCGCGGCTCCAGCCTGATCCAGTGCCGCCCTTCGGGCTTGGCCGCGAAGCCCAGCAAGGGCGAGCGCCCGACCACGACATGCTGGTGGATCCAGTACAGCGAGCCACCCGCCATTTCGGCCACCCGCTTGGGCAGATAGCGCGTGGTCAGCCGCGCCTCGCCCCATTCATTGGCCTCCTGGCGTTCCAGCCAGTCACGCAGTGTGGCAGGGCTCTCGGTGCCGAAGGCAATCTTGGTCAGGTGCAGCATCATATGGCTCGAATCGGGGCAGGGGGCGTGACATTGCGCCGCCACGCCTTATATCGGCCCGGCATTTTCAGGAGAGAGAATATGGCCGACGAATACCTCAATCTCGCGCTCGACACCGGCGATGTGAAGATCCGCCTGCGTCCCGACCTTGCGCCCGGCCATGTCGAACGGATCAAGGAACTGGTCGGTGAGGGCTTCTACGATGGCGTGACCTTCCATCGCGTGATCCCCGGCTTCATGGCGCAGGGCGGCTGCCCCAATGGCACCGGCATGGGCGGATCGAAGAAGCCGGACCTCAAGGCCGAATTCAACGCCGAACCGCATGTGCGCGGCGTCTGCTCGATGGCCCGCACCAGCGCGCCGAACTCGGCCAACAGCCAGTTCTTCATTTGCCTGGACGACGCCCGCTTCCTCGACAAGCAATATACCGTCTGGGGCGTGGTCGAGGACGGCATGGATAAAGTCGACGCACTGCCGAAGGGCGAGCCGCCCAAGACCCCCGGCAAGATCGTCAAGGCAACCGTTTCGGCGGCCTGATTTCGGCAACTGCAATTACAGGCGGGGGCGGTGTTCGCCGGCCCCGCCCGGTCAGGCAGGCTTGCGCTCGAAAGCGGCACTGATGCGGATGGTCACTGCGTCACCGATCAGCGGCAGATAGGTCTTTACGCCGAAATCCGACCGCTGAATTTGCGCTGTCGCGTCGAATCCGGCGGTATAGGCCTTGTCGAGCGGGTTGATCCCGGCGCCATGGAACTGTGCGTCGAGCACCACCGGGCGCGATATGCCATGCAGGGTCAGCGTGCCAAAAATCTGCGCATGGCCATTGCCGGCCGGCATGACGCGCGATGAGACGAAGTGGATGGTCGGAAACGTGGCGGCGTCCAGCCATTCGGCCGAGCGCAGCTCGCCATCCAGCTTGGTGTTGGTAGTCGAGACGCTGGCGACCGGGATTGTGATGTCGATCCTGCTTTGCGCCGGTGCCCCGGCGTCGAGTTGCAGCATGCCGGTCGCGCCGGAAAAATCGCCGAAGAATGTCGTGAAGCCCATATGGTCGATTGCAAACTGGATACGGGTATGGCTGGGCTCCACGGCATAAGTGCCCGATTGCACCGAATCGGCCGCGGGCGCGGCGATAGCCGCAGGAAGCGGGGCGAGGGCTGCGGCGCCAAAGGCGAGCGCGGTAAAGATCGAGCGACTCATGAAGATTCCTTGATTGAAGAAGAAAATCAGGCCGGCAGGCGGACGTGTTCCTTCAGGCGATCCTTAAACATAAATAGGCGACAATGTAACGAAAGCAATTGGCCGCGAACGAGTGTTTGCGCCCATTGATCGTGACCTCCGTCGGGATAACGACAGCGCCATGACAAACCCTCCCGGTTCTGGCCTGGAGACTTGCCGAGATAAGTTGAATGGCCATAAGTTCCTGTCCTCACGGGGGGTCGGGGGCGGCGGAGCACGGCGAAGCCATGCGTCGACGCTGGCGTTGTACGCCCCCACCCAACCTCCCCCGCACGGGGGAGGAGTTTTACCGCCTCGATCTAAAACGGAAAAACTCTAGGGTGCGGACTCACTACAGCCACCAGATGACAGCGGCGGCGATGCTGATTG
>CAXTOI010000272.1:0-5290 GCA_964245645.1 uncultured Novosphingobium sp.
GGCGGACGGTGGTGAAATGGATGCGCGCCTGGAATCCGGGGTCGCGCTCTACCTGGTGAGCGATGCGGTCCATGATCGTCACCGCCTCCACCGGCCACGCGCCGCTGGCGGTTTCGGCGGACAGCATCACCGCATCGGCGCCATCATAGACCGCGTTCGCAACATCCGACACTTCGGCCCGCGTCGGCGCTGGGCTTTCGATCATCGATTCGAGCATTTGCGTGGCAACCACCACCGGCTTGCCGCTGCGGCGGGTGAGTTCGACGATGCGTTTCTGCAGCGGCGGCACGTCTTCGGGGTTAAGCTCGACGCCCAGATCACCGCGGGCGACCATGATCCCGTCGGCCAGTTCGATGATCTCTTCCAGCCGTTCCAGCGCGGCGGGCTTTTCGATCTTGGCCATCAGCGCCGGGCCGCCTCCGCCGTGCCCGCTGGCCGTCGTCAGCCGCCGCGCTTCGGCGACATCCTCGGGGCGCTGCACGAAGGACAGCGCGATCCAGTCCGCGCCATGTTCCACCGCAAACGACAGATCGCGGCGGTCCTTGTCGGTCAGCGCCGGCACCGGGACCACCGCGTCGGGCACATTCACCCCCTTGCGGTCGGAAATCACCCCGCCCACTTCCGCCGAGCACAGGATTTCCTGCGCATCGGCGCGAATGACGCGCAACCGCAGCTTGCCATCGTCGATCAGCAGCCGCTGGTGCTTGTGCAGGATGCCGAACAATTCGGGATGCGGCAGGCAGACGCGGAATTCATCGCCTGGGGCGGGATTCGCATCGAGCGTGAAATGGCTGCCATGGCGGATGACGGCGCGGCCATTCTGAAACGTGCCGACGCGCAGCTTTGGCCCCTGCAGATCGCACAGTATGGCGATCGGGCGGTTTAGATCCTTTTCGGCCGCACGGATCGCTGAAATCGTCTCGGCATGCGTCGCCTGGTCGCCATGGCTCATGTTGACGCGAAAGGCATCGACCCCCGCGCGCAGCAGCTGGGCGATCATCTCGGGCGAGCGGCTGGCCGGGCCGATCGTCGCCAGGATTTTCACCTTGCGCCCGCGCTGCTGAAGATATTGCCGATCGACGCTGATCACGCTGGTCTCCTGGGCGCCGGCGCCATATGCATCGGCGAATTGCCGCTGGCGGGTGCGGGGCCGCTATGGCAAATCCTGCGCCGATTGCCAGCGACGATTGCCCAAGGATCCCACAATGAATGCCGACGTTCCCGACCCGCTCGACCAGCTCGACGATGCTCAGGCCGCCGCCGCGTTTCGCCGGCTGGTGCATCATTTGCGCCATCGCCACGATGCGCAGAACATCGACCTGATGGGGCTGGCCGGCTTTTGCCGCAATTGCCTGGCGGATTGGATCGTCGAAGCAGGCGCACCGCTGGACAAGGCCGCAGCGCGCGAGGTCATCCATGGCATGGCCGCGCCTGAGTGGAAGGCCCGCTATCAAAGCGAGGCTACCTCCGAGCAACTCACCCGCATGGCCGAAAGCATGAAGCGGAACGCTCGTTGAGCCGCAGGGTTAGTTCCTAACTGCGCCCCCTACGCCAGATACCTTCGTTTATTCCCAAATCCTCAGCCCGTCACATCCGCTACTGCAGCCAGGAAAACATCGATATTCCCCAAAGTCAGCCCGGCAATATTGATCCGCCCCGATCCGGCAAAATAAATGCCATGGCGGTCGCGCATGGCCTGCACTTGCGCCGGGGTGAATGGGATGATCGAAAACAGCCCGTTCTGCGTGCGGATAGGAGTCAGGTCTACGCCCCCGACCCTGCCGGCGGCGGCGAGTTCATCGCGAACCTGGCGCATGCGGACGCGCATACAGTCGAGCTCATCCTGCCAGCGGCGGGTCAGGCCGGCATCGTCCAGCACGATGCGGACGGCGGCAGCGCCATGATCCGGCGGTTGCGACCAGCTGGCGCGGGCGAGCGCATGGCCGTTCGACATGACCGCAGGCAATTGCGCCGCCTCGGCCATCATTGCGTAAACGGCACCGACGCGGTCACGGTAGAGGCCGAAATTCTTGTCGCAGCTGTAAGCGATCAGCGCTTCGGGCACGGCGTCGAGCACGGTGCGGACGCCATAGGCATCTTCCTCCCACCCCTGGCCGAGGCCCTGGTAAGCCAGGTCGAGGATTGGCAGCAGCCCGTGTTCGGCGATCAGCGCCGCGATCTCGTCCCATTGGGCCGGAGCATAATCGATGCCGCCCGGATTGTGGCAGCAGCCGTGCAGCAGGATCGCGTCGCCCGGCTCGGCCGCGGCAACGGCGGCGCGTAAGGCGGCCATGTCGGCCACGCCCTCGGCGGTGCTGTGCGCAAAGGGCTTCAGCTCACAGCCCAGGTCGCCGAAAATCTGCGCATGGTTAGGCCAGCTCGGCGTGCCCATCCAGAAGCGCTGGACGCCGGCGCGCTTGGCCATGGCAAACGCCAGGCGCAATGCCCCGGTCCCGCCGGGCGCCTGCATGCCTTCAATCCGGCCCGCGGCCAGAGGCGCCGAACGCTGGCCGAAGACCCACGGCTTGAGCGCATTGACGAAACCCATGTCACCTTCGGGGCCAAGGTAGGACTTGGACTCCTGCGTTTCGAGCAGGATCTTTTCAGCCGCCTTGATCGCGCTGAACACGGGCGTAGTGCCTTGTCCGGTGCGATAGACCCCGACGCCCAGGTCGATCTTGCCCGGCCGCGGGTCGTCGTTATGGAGCTTGATCAGCGCAAGCAGCGCGTCGGCGGGCTGTTGAGGCAGGTTGTTCAGCATGGCGGCGGTCGCTTAGCCGCCCGGGCCGCTATCGGCAAGCCGTTCGGCGTGGCCCGGATCAATGTCTGCTTTGTCCCGTCGCCGGTTATCTAGAACGGTATCCAGTTCTGATGACGCGAGATTTTCATGTAGCCGCCGTTGATCCCCAGCCGCAGCCCCACGCCCAGCCGCACCGGGATGAGCACGACATTGCCGCGCCGCAGATAGCTGACGTTGAATCCGCCGACGAAATACGCCTGCCCTTCGCCTGCGCCGAAACGGCGGAACAGATCGTTGCGATTGTCGAGATTATAGACCAGCACGAAGGTCTTGGCGGCATTGGCGCCGGCATCGAACCCGATCGACGGTCCGGTCCAGTACACCGGCAGCGCATCCTGCGCCTTCTGGCACAGTGTGCCGGAACCATAGCGCAGCCCGATTGCAAAGGCGCCGCCGGCTTCACGCCCGGCGATATAGCCATCGGGCGACCCCTGTTTGCGCAGGATGTCGCGGATGAGCGAGGCCAGCCCGCGCGAACCCGAGCCAAACACGCCCTCTGCCGCGCCGATCAGGTCGTCGGACTGATAGGCGTGGCCCGACGCATCCTGGCGCCCGCACATGGAACCGGTCGGACCCGTGGCCATAGGTTGAGCATTGCCATATTGGGGCGGCGCAGGCGCCGCTTCCGCCGGCGGAGCGTCGGACGGCGAGGGCGGCGGAGGGGGCGGCATCTGTGACGGAGCCGCACGACCCGCGTCAGGCTGCGCAATGTCACTGTCGATGCCGCCCGACGGCCGACCCGACTGCGCGCCCGCCGGGGCAGCGAGCGCGATCAAAGCCGCAAGACCGACATACAGGCGCAATATGTTGTGCCGGCTATTCCTTGCGCTGCGTGCGACCATGGCCATCATTCGTCCCTTTCCGTCGCAGGCCGACGGCCATGCTGCGCGACGCTTTACGACCCCTGCCCGGAAAGCGAAATTGCCCAAATGCATTGTCGCAATCGAGCAACGACGAGGCGAGTCGGTTTTACGATGAAGCGAGTTCTTAAACGCAGCGGCAGCCTGCGGCGCTGGAAAAGTCCAGCATGCCTCTTGTCGCTCCAAAAACCCCTGCTATAGCGCCCGTGGGGCTGCCGCGATCTGGAGACGTGGGTGAGTGGCTGAAACCAACGGTTTGCTAAACCGTCGTACTGTGAATACGGTACCGAGGGTTCGAATCCCTCCGTCTCCGCCAGCGGTGATTGATTTTATTAGTTTTCTTTTGATCGTGCGCTTGGGGCCCCACTTTCGGCCCCACTGAGATGCCTCAAGCGCTTTTCTGTAAAAGCTTGCTACAGCGACCTAGATGCGGTGCCCGTGCTGGGCTGTTAAAGGTTGCACATTAGATCCGGCTTGCGCGCGGGATTGAAAGGGCCATCGGCGCATTGAAGGCCTTAGCGCGATTGGCCTCTCGACGCCACAAGGCGGTGCGGGCCAGCGCGGTAGTGTCAATTATCATGTCGAGGGCGTCTTTGTGATGGTAGCCGGCACCGTTCGCCGGTATTACGGCAGTGACAGGGGTATAGGCAGCGGGCGGCTTAGCGTATGTTACGCGAGCTGCATCCCTAACAGATCAACAAAACTAGATCCATTTTGAGATATCACTCGGCCCACACCTCGGTGATATAGGCGCGCCTTAATACCAAAAACCCATTTTGCCGCAAACATAAGGGATCCAAAAATAGGGTTCTGCGCAGCGATCGAAGCATGATAGCAATCTGCCATTGTGCTGAAGCGGCCATCCTGAAAAAAATCAGGCGATCTGCGCATTGCCTCTTCGCATTCGCGGTCAATTTGTCGTCCCGGTTTAATGATAGCGATCAGATACGAAAGCAGGGCAATGGGGGCTTGGCGGACCGAGTATGCATTATTCGCACTAAAGCGGCACATAGATGCAACCATAGCATCCCCAGGGTAGCTTGAAATCAGTTCATTAGCGATTGCAGCCAAACGAGCCCTGTACGGCCTAGCTACGATAGACAGGGCTGCAAGAACGCCAAAATAGGCGGCTACCAAGGTGATTACATAAATCATAGGCATTCCATAGGTAGCTCTGGCTCTTTGCTTTCGCAAGCCCGAAGCGTCATGTCAGGGCGGGTAACGAGTTGGAACAAATCAAAAATGGCGCTAAATACTAAACAAATCAGTATGTAACCTACCAGCACATCGTGTTTTGCAGTGATCTTCACGAACCCAGGAGCGACATTCGCAGCATCAAGAAAAGCGCCGACAAACCAAACCTCACCAGCCCGAGCGAAGCCGCGCCGAACGACATGAAATGCCGTTATGTCAAGTTTTTTCACCTAACCAGCCACTAAGCCAGACCGACCCAAAACGGAGCTCCTGCCACCGTAACGCCCGGTCAGCATGCACTTCGCTCTCCAATTTGCCTTATGCCGATAAGCATTCATAGCTGCCGTGTAGCGTGCGCCAGACAGGCAGCGCAAGACTTCAACGATCGTGTCCCAAGGCGTGGTGTAGCTTGTTGGGGCCACCGCGATTTTCGGCG
>CAXTOI010000273.1:0-5284 GCA_964245645.1 uncultured Novosphingobium sp.
GAAAAGGAGATGTTGCTGATCCCGCCGGAGACGCGCGCAAGCGGCAGGTTCGTCTTGATCCAACGCGTGGCCTCGATGAAATCCACCGCGTAGTTGTTGTGCTCCTCCAGGCCGGTCGCGACGGTCAGCACATTGGGATCAAAGATGATGTCCTCCGCGGGAAAGCCGACGTCCTCGGTCAAGATGCGATAGGAACGGCGACAAATCTCCACCCGGCGCTCATAGGAATCGGCCTGGCCGCGTTCGTCAAAGGCGTTCTGGATGAATAGCTCTAGCGATGTCTGGCCCTTGCTTGCCCCCAGCGAAAAGTCGAAAGTCGTAAAGCCGGGACTGTTGCCGACCGCATCGTTGTTTTGGGTGCCCAGGAAGCTTGTCGACAGCGACTGATGCAGCACCGTGCCCTGAATATGCGCCTGCAGCGTGTCGATCGGAAATTCGTAGCGCACCGTGCCGGTCACCTTGAACCGCGGCTGCACCGGCAGGCGCGTGCCCTTCGGTGCGGTGATCCCTTGCGAGCAGTCCTGCGTGCTGTTGACGCCCACCGTGCAGAAATTGGTGGTGAGTGCGGCATCGTTATACGCGCCGGAGGTGGAAATGGTCAGGCCGGCGAAAGGCCGCAATTGCGCATCGAGTTCAACGCCGTACACACGCGCATCGCCGGCATTGTAGATATTGGTGATACCGCCGCTGTCCGCAACGATCAGCGCATATTGAAGATTATGCCACTTCTCGTAATAGGCCGCGCCGTTCACGGTCAGGTGGTGGTCGAACCAACTCGTTTTCCAGCCTAGTTCGAAATTGTCCAGCGTGTCGGGCTTGTAGGGATTGACGTTCGGCTGGCGATTGTTGCCGCCAGGACGAAAGCCGGTTGCATAGGTCGCGTAGATCATCCGGTTGGGGTCGATCTGCCAAGTCAGATTCACTTTGTGCGTCTCGCCTGACGATTCCGCTTTCTTGCCCAGGTTGGAGCAGGAGTTAAGCGTCGGAAACGGCACCGTGCACGTCGAAGGAGCGCTGAACGAAAACCCGGAGAAACCGTCCAGCGTATTGTCCGAGATGAAGCCGCGCAGACCGGCGGTCAACGTCAAGGAGTGGGTGATATCATAGGAGGCTTGACCGAACAACGCGTAGTCGCGATCGATGATCTTGGCATTGGTCAGGAATATGGTGTCACCATAAACCGTGCTGCCGTCGAACCAATCGGCAAAGACGTTCTGTCCTACACCAGGCACGTAATATTGAAAAAGCGTCTTGTTGGTCTGCCGCTGGAAGAACGCGCCGGCGGTCAGCCGGAACGGCAAAGTAGTAGGCGAGCTCACCCGGAATTCATGCGTCTGTTTGGTCAGTTTCTGGACGCCGGTGAAATATTGCGTCGGATCGATATCCTGGCCTGACGCGGTCTTGAAATAATCCGAGTTAGGGGTCGTATCATAGGCCACTGTATAATAGCTGTAATCGGCCGCCTGGCTGATCTTGCGTCCCATGTAGCCGCCGTTATACAGTATATCCCAGTTTCCCACCTTGCCTTGAACGGTCAGTGACGCTTGATACCACTCGTCGATGTTATATTCCGGCGTGAAATCATGGACGGTCAAGTCGCCCGCGTTAGGATCGTAGAGAAACGAGCCATGGCTCTTCTGGTGCTGGGCGGTAACCGCGGGCGTGATCGTCCAGCCGTCGTCGAGATCGATGCCCAGCGTCAATCGGCCGCCATAGGTATCGACATCGTTGAAGTTGTTTTTGACGAACGGCGCATTGTTCGTGCTGTAGGGGCTGTCCACGATCGAGACGCCGTCATCGCCGGTATGTGGGCGCTGGTAGACCCGTGTCTTCAGCGTATTGTCGATGTAGCCGCCGTCATGCTCGTACCAGCCGACCGCACGCAGCGCCACGGCGCGGCCGAGCGGCACATTGATAAAGCCCTCGACAGTCCCGCCGGCCGCACCTTTGCCGAATTTATCGCCGGTCAGATCATATCCAGCCGAAAACCTGGTCGGATCGGGCTTGTTGGTGATGATCCGCAGCGTGCCCGATAGCGAACTCGCGCCATAAAGCGTGCCTTGCGGACCCGACAGCGCCTCGATCCGGGCGACATCGTAGATATGCACGTCAAGCAGGGAGCCGATCGTCGTAACCGGGGTTTCGTCGAGATAGACACCGCTGGTCGGCAAAGCCCCGAATGGCAGACCGTCTCCGCCCGAGGTGATCCCGCGGAAGGACAGCTGGCTTTGCCCCGGACCGAAGGATTGGTACGATACGCTTGGCAATTCTTTGGCATAATCGTCGAAGGTCTGCACCTGGTGCTGCGCCAGATTGGTCGCGCCTAGCGCCTGGATACTGATCGGCACATGCTGAATGTTTTCGCTGCGCTTTTGCGCGGTGACGACGATCTCGCCGGAATCGGGCGCAGTGATCGGGGCCGAATTGTCTGCCGCTGCGTCGGCGCCGTCGGTTTTCGCCCACGCCGGTGACGCCAGCGCGAGAATGGAGCTGGTAATGAGAAACAAGCTAGTCTGTATCGATTTCATGATGACCCCCTGATTTTGTTTCCCATCCCGATTATATTTTCGCGTAGGTTTGTTCGATGCCGCCGAGCGCCTCGCGCAGCGGACCGAGCCAGGGCTCGAAGTTTCGCCACTGGGCAAGGCCCGTGGTGAACATCGGCTGACGCACCTGCTCCGAACTGGGCGTGCGCACAACGCGCTTGTTCGCCCAGAATTGCAGGCAGGCGACATCGAACGGCAAGCCGAGCCGGTCCAGCATCGCCCGCACCGTGGATTCGGTTTCGGTGACGAGTTGCTCATAGACAACCCGCTGCACCTGCCCTGGACAGGCGATAGCGAAAGCCGCGATCAGATCCGTATAGTCGCGGTAATATTGCCCCAGCTCCACCAGATCATTGGTGAATTCCTGACCACGCGCGAAATGCTGCTTGTACGCCGACCAACCGACTGCCAGCGGATGGCGCCGCACGTCGATGATCCGCGCATCGGGCAGCAACAGCTTGATCAGCACGATGTTCTGCCAGTTGTTCGGCATCTTGTCGATGAAGAAGGGCTTGCCTTCGCGCCGGTGCATGCCTGCGTGATCGCCATATTCGCGGGCCAGCTCGTACCGCTCGTTTGTGCCGAGTTCGGCAAGTACCGTCGCCAGTTCGGCGCCCCGGTCATCCGCGCGCTGCTGCAGCCGCTCGGCGATCATCATCATGCCCGGCAGTTCGCTGGTCCCCTCGATCGCGGGATGGCTTGCCAGGATCTGTTCGACCAGCGTCGAGCCCGAGCGCGGCAGACCGACCACAAAAATCGGCCCCTCGTCGGCCAATCCTATGGGCGCGAAATCGAATGTTTGCCTGGCCAGCGCCGCACGCATGGCCGAGACATGCGCGGTGATCCTAGCGGGCGTATAATCGGTCTGTGCGCGGCGCAGGACATTGCCCTGGCGATAGTGCGCAAAGGCCTCGGCATGCTGCGCGCGGTCCTCATGCGCCTTGCCCAGCGCGAAGTGCAGATGCAGCCGGTCGTCGGCGTCGCTTGCCTTCGCCAGCGCCCGGTCCATGGCGGCAATATCGGCCTCATCGAAAGCGACCGTCTTAAGATTGGCCAGGCTCCACCAGGCTTCGCCGAACCCCGCGCGCAGGCGGATCGCGCGGCGATACGCAGCAACCGCCTCGGGCGCCCGCCCGGTCGCTTTGAGCACATGACCATAGCTGAGCCAGCCGGTGATGCTGTCGGGGTGATCGACGAGCGTCCGGCCGTAAAGCGCGGCGGCTTCCACCTGTCGGCCAAGCCGCACGAACAGCGCTGCCTGTAACATGGCCAGCGAAGGATTGGCCGGATCGCTGCGGCGCAGTGTCTCGGCATCGGCCAGCGCCGCATCGAACCGATTGAGCCGCTGCAGGGTTCGCGCCCGCATCTCGCGCGCCGGGGCATAGTCCGGGGCCAAAATCAGCGCGCGCGACAACAGGGTCAGCCCGTCCTCGTGGCGCCCCAGTTGCAGCGCCAGCATGGCCATCAGCCGGATGCCGGCAATGCTGGTGGGGCGAGCCTTCAGCAGGCCGCGCAACCGGCGTTCTGCCATTGGCAAATCGCCGCGTTCCAATGCGACAGCCACCTCGACAAGGGTGCCGTCCGAACCTGCCGCCGTCGCGCTCAGCAGATAGCAGCGTTCGGCGCCGGCCTGGTCACCCGCGATACGCAAGGCGTCGCCGCGCGCCTCGATCTCGGCGGCAGAGGGACTACGCCGGGCATCTGCAACAGCGGTCCGGCGGGAGCCAGCGGTCTCCTGACGCCCGGCAGAACGCATCAGCAAGGTTTGGGTCGAAGCAGTGACAAACTACCCATGGACTGACCCCGCCAACCTGGAATATGTTGCAATATCATTATGTATGTACATAATGATATTGCTATGCAAGGGGAATGTTGCACGTGCGCAGGCGCCCGGCTCCCATAGTGTCCTATTTGTCAGCCTCCATATCTTCAAGCCGTGGCCAGGCATGCAACTGGGTTTCGGCGAGCAGCATCGCTTCGGGCGGCATCGAGCGATCGGGATCGAGCATCGCGCGCACCTGCCGGCCGAACACCGCCGCCAGCATACCGCCGGCGCCGGCGATGGCGGCAGTCATCAGCCAGTAGCGCGTCGCACCCAGCGGCTCGAAGAACTGCCCGAGCCAGCCGAGGCCGAAATAGGCAAAGGCCATCGCCAGCTTGAACACCCCCATCATCGTCGCGCTGACCCGGTAAGGCGCATAGCGCGAAGCGACCGCACCGGTCGGCGGCTCGAACCACGCACAGGACAGATCGATGATCAGATAGACGCCCAGCAACGCCACCCAGGACACCCCTGGCACGCGGCTGATCCCTGCCGCATAAACAAAGGCCGCAGCAACGCCGATACAGCCGATGCCCAGCTTGGTGATGTCATGCAGTTCGCGTCCGCGCAGGGCCGAGCGCCGCCAGATCTCCGCCGACAAGCTGATGGTGCCGAGCGACATCGCGCCATCGAAGAAATTCATCCAGGTGATGGGCATTTCCCAGCCCATGATATGGTGATCCACCGCGGTATCGGCCCATACCAGCATCAGGGCATAGGCTTGCTGATAGGCCATGTTGACCAGAATATACGGCACGAACACCAGCAGGATGCCGGCGATGTTGCGCCGGTCGGCGCGGGTGAGCGGTGCCGCCGTGCCTGCGGGCACCGGGGGACGCTGCGGCAGGCTGCGGCGACCCGACAGATAAGTCGCGGCGCCCACCATCATGCCGATCCCGGCGGCGCCGAAGCCCCA
>CAXTOI010000274.1:0-5279 GCA_964245645.1 uncultured Novosphingobium sp.
CCAGCGGCAGGCAGGCCAGCATCGCCACCAGGCTGACCCGCAGCGACAGCGCGATCACCGCCCATTCGTCAGGCGACAGCAGCGTCACGGCCTCGCTCACCTGTGTCTTGAATTTTCGCGGTTTGGGTCGGATCGGCTTTCTTCTCCCCTCCCCGGCGGAGAGGGGTTAGGGGTGGGGGAGCAGTGCGCAAGCACTGCGTCCCGGCCCACGGAGCATACCCCCACCCAACTTCCCCCGAACGGTGGAGGAGCAGAAAAAGCGTCGATCCGGAACAGAGTGTTTACACGCCGAAGCCGAAGCGCCGGAATATCGCCTTGCCGGCACCCGACTGCAGAAACCGGCTGAAACCCTCGGCATCGGCATTGGTCGAGGCGGTCAGCACGGCGGCAGGATAGCGGATCGGGTCATGGCTGGCGGCTGGAAACACATCGACCACCCGCACTCCGGGCTCGGCCTTGGCGTCGGTGCCATAGACAATGCCCAGCACCGCCTCCCCGCGCGTCACCAGCGCCAGCGCCGAACGCACGCTGTCGGTGCCGGCGACCTTTGCGCTGACCTGATCCCACACCCCCAGCGCCGTCAAGGCCTGCTTGGCATAAATCCCGGCGGGCACCGCCGTCACCATGCCGGTCGCCAGATGGCCATCGCCCAGCGCCTGTGCCAGCGGAAAGCCTTTGGCGATCTTCAGCCGCAAATTGCTCACCGCCGGGGCCACCAGCACCAGGCTGTTGGTCAGCAGATCGACGCGACTTGCCGCGCGGATCAGGCCTTTGCCCGCGACATCGTCCATCCATTTCTCATCCGCCGAAATGAATAGATCCGCCGGCGCTCCCGCTTCGATCTGCTTTGCCAGCGCCGAAGAAGCCGCCAAGGAGACCACCGGCCGCGCGTGCCCCTTCGCCGCCCAGGCATCGGCCGCCGCGTTCAACGACTCCTGCAACGACGCCGCACCCAGTACCAGCGGCCCGGTCCCCGCTGCAAATGCCGGCAAACCCCCGCCAAGCAGGGCTAGCGCGGCAAACGCACTGAAGAATTTCGACCGGACCATAAGCACCTCTGTATCTGACTGTATCCGGCCGGATATAGCAAAGCCGATCGAGGGAGCAATCGGCAATACAGGAACCTGGCCCGTCCCGTAACCTTCCGAATCGCCCATCGCAGAAAATTGCAAAACACTTCAATGACGTGGTTAATATCCGCGGCCATCGACCGTTCTGCCGGTTACAGCCTCGTTCGACGAGCGGGCTGGGGGATTTTCGGAGGAAAACCATGTCCGTTATCAACACCAATATCAGCGCCATGGAAGCAACCAATGCCTCCACCACGGCGTCGGCAATGCTCTCGACCGCGATGCAGCAGCTGTCCACGGGCATGCGCATCAACAGCGCCAAGGACGATGCCGCCGGCCTCGCCATCGCCAATTCGATGACTTCGCAGATCAACAGCATGTCGCAAGGCATCCGCAACGCCAATGACGGCATCTCGCTGGCCCAGACCGGCGAAGGCGCGTTGACCGAAGTCACCAACATGCTGCAGCGCGTGCGCCAGCTGGCGGTGCAGTCGTCCTCCGGCACCTACTCGACCAGCGATCGCACCAACATGCAGTCGGAAGTGACCTCGCTGTCGTCGGAATTGAACAACATCATCACCGGCACGCAGTTCAACGGCAACAATTTGTTCTCGACCACCGGCACCGCCGCCACCTTCAACATCCAAGCCGGCGCCAACGCCAGCGACGCGGTCACGCTCACCAGCGCCTCGCTGAGCACGCTTTCCACCGCCAATCTGGTCACCACCCCCACCTTGCTGGTCGATACCACCGCGCATGCCATGACCACGATCACCACCGTCGATGCCGCACTGGCGCAGGTCAACGCCACCAGCGCCGGCCTGGGCGCCGGCGAATCCGAACTCAGCTCGGCCGTGAACAACCTGACAAGTGGCGAAACCAACCTCTCCGCCGCCCGCTCGCGCATCCAGGACACCGACTACTCGGCCGCCTCGACTCAGCTGTCGAAAGCGCAGATCCTGAGCCAGGCCTCCACCGCCATGATCGCCCAGGCCAACCAAAGCGCGCAAGGAGTCCTGACATTGCTGAAATAAGATGGGGTCAAATCGAATGAGCCGATGCCAACGACAGCATCCCCCACTCAACCTCCCCAAACGCGGATGAACACAAAACGCGTCGATGGAACGCAACGGCGCTAGGATATCGCCGGTAGCCGGGGCACCCAAGCCGCCTCGCGCCCGGGGATATGCCCGCCCAGCGGTTCATCTTCGATGGGCACGGAAGGCACACCCGCGCCGGACGATCCGGCAGCCTTGCTCATCGTCTTGCGCTCCAGCACCAGCAGCCTGATCCCGAACAGGTTCATCACGAACAGCATCGGGATCCGGTCGATGAAGCTTACGAAACCCAGCTGGATCAACACCGTGGTGAAAGCGGCCAGGGTGAACGCACGTGCGCGCAGCAATGCCGGATCAGTGACGCGCCCGAACCCGCCCGCGCCACGTGCGCCCGATGTCACGGTCAGCACCACAAACGGCAGCAAGCCGACGATGCCCGATATCAGCAGGATTTCCAGATAGACATTGACCAGATCGACGATGCCTTCACCCTGGGTGATATCGGCCAGCGAATTGATTACCTGGGGCAGCGGCAAGCCGACAAATGGATGTTTGGCTGCCTCCTGCAGGCCGCGCTGCAGCAGCAGGCTACGGTAATCCGTATGGGGCCCCTGATGCATGTCCGCCCCGCCGTTGATGAACGAGGCCACCGCCGGAGAGGCGCCGGCCAGGATCTGCAGCACCGGCCACGCGGAAACCGCCACGGCCGCCGCGGCTGCGCCAACCGCCCATTTGCGCAGCGCGAGCGCGAGCACAACTGCCGACGCGAACAACGCCACCAAGCTGCCGCGCGACTGCGCGGCGAACAGGCCCAGCGCGATCACGCCCAGGCTGCCATAATAGCCGATCGCATTTCGGAAAAAGCTGCGTGAACTGGCCAGGGCAAACAGGCCGACGGTTTCGAAGCAGGCCAGCTCCAGTGGCCCGTTCATGGTCGCCGAGGCGCGAACCATGCCGCCACGCATATCGAGGTTTCGCACATAGTTGCCGGTTATATGCTTGGTGATGATGTCGAAAACGTCGGCACCGAAGCGGGATTCATATACGGCGAACACCGCCATGAACAGCGCTGCGACCCCGAAACAGGCAATTGCCGCCCGGTAATCGGCAAGGTTCTTCAGCGTCGATCGGAACAATATGTAAGGTACCGCGACCAGCAGGGTTTCGCCGATAAAGGTCCGCAGCGTATCTTCGAATTTCACGAAACCGGCGGTGCCGATCGCCATGATCAGATAAGTGACGAGAACGAGAAAATCCTCGGCGGTCCACCGCCGGGCAGCGCTGCTCGATCGCCGAGCCGTCTCGAACTTGCCGACAACATAAGCGGACAAGCCGAGCGCGCCCGCCGAATCCATTACGCCAAGATAATGCCCGCTGGCGCCGATCCGCCAGAGAACCTGCGGGACGATCGCGGCAAGCATGATATAGCGGCAGGCCGCATCCACCCGCCCCTGCGTCGTGGCAAGGAATATGACGAAGATGGCGCCTAAATACATCTGGATATCGGGCGCATAGATGCCGGCCAACGTCACCAGGATCACACAGACGACGAAACGCGGGCTGAGCAATTTCCGCAGCTGATTCGACGCTATCTGATATAGCGGGACATATACCAGGAAAAACAAGAACATGATGAGGATGAAACTTCTCATTGGTTTCTCGATTTTCCTCGAAATCCTGCCGGTGCAGCGCAGGTCGAACCCGGCAGATCGCCGAAACGCCGTCACGCCGCCGTCGCCACCAATAGCCGATGATCAACTTCGATCCACTCGTTTTGCATGCGCGATGAAACGAAAATCGTGCATTGTCAGCACAATCGCCGCGGTTTTGGTGCAGCACCGGCAAACCGTAACGCTGCAATCACGCCGGCAACCGTTTGCATCCATGCCGGCCAAGCCGGACGCCTGTCGGCTCTCAGCCGAACCCGCGCGCCAGAAACCGCTCCGCCACGCCCGCCAGCAGCGCGGCACCGCGCGGCAGCACCGCCTCATCGAGCATCATCCGGGTTGAATGAATCCCGCAGCACGCCGACCAGTCCACGCCGTCCGCAGCAGCGCCCAGGAAGAACATCGCGCCAGGCGTCTTCTCCAGCACGTAAGCGAAATCCTCGGCACCCATGATCGGCGCCGACAAGCGTTCGAACGCATCGCCGCCAAACAGCTCGCGGGCCACCGCTTCGCCACAATCCACCGCTCGCGGATCGCAGATCGTCACCGGAAATCCCGGCGTGATCGTCACCGTCGCCGCCAGATCGTAAGCCCCGGCAATCCCCGACGCCAGCCGGATGATCGCCTCGCGCAGCCGTTCGCGATGGGCCGGCGACAAGGTCCGCATCGTCCCGGTCAGTTTGACCCGGTCGGCGATGACATTATGCGCCGTGCCCGCCTCCATGCGCGTGATCGTCACCACCACCGGGTCATGCGCATCGAACTGCCGCGTGACCAGGGTCTGCAGCGCCAGCACGATCTCGCAGGCGACCGGCACCGGGTCGAGCGTCTGATGCGGCATCGAGGCATGGCCGCCGCGTCCGGCAACGACGATATCGAACATATCGGCCGCGGCCATCAGCGCGCCGCTGCGCCCCGCGACCAGCCCATGGCGGGAATTGGGCATGACATGCAAGGCAAAGGCGGCATCGGGCAACGGATCGATCAGCCCGTCATCGAGCATGTAGCGGGCGCCGTGATAGCCTTCCTCGCCCGGCTGGAACATCAGCTGCACCTCGCCGGCCAGCCGATCGGCACGGGCGCAGAGCAGTTCGGCCGCCCCTGCCAGCATCGCGACATGCGCGTCGTGTCCGCAGGCATGCATCGCGCCGGGGGTGGTCGAGGCAAACGGCAGCCCGGTTTCCTCGGGCATCGGCAAGGCGTCCATATCGCCGCGCAGCAGCACCCGCCGCCGCTCGGCCGATCCGCCTGCCGTGCCATGCAGCACCGCCACCAGCCCGCTGGTCGAGGGCCCCTCGCGCCACGTCAGCGGCAGATGCGCCAGCGCGGCGCGAATCTTGTCGCGGGTGCGCGGGGTGTGCAGCCCCAGTTCGGGCTCGGCGTGCACCGCCCGGCGCAGCGCGGTCATTCCCCCGGCCAGCGCCTCGGCCTCGACCAGCAGTTCCGTCCTCGCGAAAGTTTCAGCCATCGGCGCAGGATACGCC